>NZ_JAMYMV010000032.1:0-67613 GCF_040318715.1 Mesorhizobium sp. M1050
CCGAACTGCCGGTCTGGCTGCACAGATATAATTGGCATCGCCCCCACGGCAGCCTAAAGTCAAAACCGCCCATCAGTCGCCTCGCCTTAACCGAGGACAACCTGTTGAGGCTCCACACCTAGCCCGCCTTGACGCACGGCAATAGCTTTTGACGGCCTGAAGCGACGCTGTGGTCACCGTTGTGATACTTTTCCACGCGCCTGGTCAGGCGGCAGGATTGCTCCGTCGTGACCGACGGGTTCGTTTCAGGCGCCTGCGCCCCCTCGTATGTCGGCGACCAGCCGCGCAGCGGTTTTGAATGAGGCGCAATCGCACGCGTTTCGAAGCCACGTACCTTGGGCGGCAAGCTCGACCATGCGCTCGACGCAGCTCCAAGTGCGGCGCCGTCAACGATCTCCTTGAACCTGCGGAACTTGCCCGAAAGCACTTCTCTTACGGGAGATGATTGGCTTTGTCGCCGAACCGACTGATGGAGATGGTGGCGGCGCCGCCGTAGCGATCAGACCCGCCTTGCAGCGCAATGGCTACCCGGGCGCGACTGGGAGATGCGGGCGGGACTGTGGAGCTGCGGAGACGGAGCGGATCGGCACGGAGCCGTGACCGCTTGCGATCTGGCTCTGGAACGAGTTAAGGAAGCGCGGACTTCCGATCGTGTCAAGCGCCGCCCTCTCGATGATGCCGAACAAATCGGGCCGCCACGAGCGGGGATGGTTTAAGCAGGTTCGCACCAAGAGCCACGGCACCTGTGTCGTGCGGGTGCTGCTGTCGGCACGCGACCTTCTCGTCAGCCTAGTAGGCAAAATCGAGAACAGATGCCTGGGCTTCCTAAGGCCTTCGGCGTCATATTCGGCAAGAAGATCGATGCCCAGGTGATCCTACACATGCTCAGGATCCAGGCGACGCAGGTCTACCATGATCCGCTGCGAGCCGGCATCAACGACGTGCAGGAACTGTCGAAGACACATGAAGCGATCGCCAGGGCCAAGACCGAGATCCAGCACCGCATCCTGACACACTACCTGCCGCCGTATTTTCCCGAGATCGATCGCTTCCGGGGGAACAGCCGCAGCGATTGATTCTTTGCCTTCCTCCATGCCTTTCCGACCCCAGCAAGCATCACGGCGCTGACGAAGGAGGAGTTTGTGGCAGCAGCTTGGGATGTCGTCGGCCGCAAAGTCAGCAAGACACATATTCTGATGGATATTTTCGAGACGGCGCGCCCATCGATCGGATTGCCGCTGCACTTGATGCGCCTGCCATTCGCATGTTCCGGATGGTCATTGACGAAGCACGCAGCCTGATCCGGCAACGCAATGAGATCGAAGCACAGGCCGACGATCTGCTGCGGCACAGCCAGGATTATCAGCTCCTGCGACAAATCCCGGGCATCGGACCGATCAAGGCATTGACCGTCATTGCCGAAGCCGGCGATCTTCGCCGCTTAGGTCATCATCGCCAGTTTCTAAAGTTCTGCGGGCTGGACCTCTCGACACAGAAGTCCGGTCAATATCGAGGCCAGACCCGCCTTTCCAACCCAGTCTCCCCGGTTCGGTCCGAATGGACAACCTCCCGAAAACTCACGGCAAGCACACGACCCATTCAATAGCATTCCTAAGCATACTGACCAGGGCGACCTCGACCCCCCTAATCACAGCGGTGAGCTCGCAGGCGGGGTCGATGAAGGCCGAGCTTGAGCGGCATCTCTATCACATTGATAGCCTATTAGGCTGGTCCGGCGTTTGATCGGACCCATGATCCATCCGAGCAGCTTGTGAGGGATGCAGCCGAACCAGGCGCTGCTCCCACAGTCTTCGCAGGTCCTCCATCAGAGCTTCATGCTCAGCCTGATCCGGCGCAATTATATTGAGGTGATCGCTTAACACGGCTTCGCCCTCAATCCGCATCAGCAGATTAAACAGGTCGTTTGAAATTCGCACACTGTCAATGCTGAAGTGGTTCGGAATAATCTCGCAGACAGTCTCCTGATGATCTCGCGCTGTGTAAGCACGGGTTTGATGGAGGGAGACTGAGGGAGGCAATGAAATCGCAAGCGCAGTCCAATCCTGCAGCGTTGCAGCCCGTTTTTTTACCAGGAAGGGCCCGACCACAAGTCCATCCAGCTCTGTCGTCAAAAATGTGGCAATCGCGTCTGCAACCGTATCCACGATCGGTTCAGCATTGTTGTTAAAGGACGTATTGAGCAGAATTGGAGTGCCTGTCCGCTTCTTGAACGCATTGATGACCTCCCAGTAAGCGGGGTTGGCATCGCGCGATACTGTTTGCAGCCGAGCCGTACCGTCGACGTGCGTAATGGCACCCAACAAGGCGCGCTTTGAGTCACGCACGCGAACGACGAAATTCATGAAAGGAAATTCGTGCTTACCGTCCGGGAGGTCGAAAAATTCGCTCGCATCCTCTTCCAGCACAGATGGTGCGAAAGGCCTATAGCCTTCGCGCTTCTTGACCATGGCATTGATCCGGTCCTTGTTTGCAGCGGGCCGAGGGTCGGCAAGAATGCTGCGGTTGCCCAGCGCACGTGGCCCAAACTCCGAACGACCCTGCACCCAGCCGATCACGGCGCCGTTGGCGATCCAGTCGGCTGCACTGCTCGCTACGTCGTCAGAGCGTTCAACCTCGAGATGTCCGGCCCATGCATTCAGTTCCTGTTCCACGGCGCGGTCGCTCCCGAGATCAGGACCCCAATAGACCTCCTGCAGTCGCTCACGCGGCGCGGGGCGGCCCATCTCGTTAGAGACTATCAGCGCAGCTCCCAATGCGCAGCCAGCGTCGTGAGACGCGGGTTGCACGAAGATGTCTTCGAAAAGCCCTGAATACAGCAGCTTGCCGTTCATCGTGCAGTTGTGGGCTACCCCTCCCGCCAGACACAACCGCTTCATGCCGGTGGCCTCACGGTGGTGCCGGAGAATGTGGAACACGATCCGCTCAAGCGCTTCCTGCAGTGACGCACTCACATCTCGATGCTGCTGGGTGAAAGGCATTCCCTTTCGCCTGATCTCGATGTTGCGGAGCAACGCCGGACCGATGCGGTCGAGGTGAACACGGTAGCCACCGTTGGCGGAGAGCTCGTAGAACTGCTCGAAGAGCTCGCGATAGGGAGCGGGGTCGCCATAGGGCGCGAGTCCCATTACCTTATACTCGTCGAACAGGCCGTAGCCGAGACAGCGGATCGTCTCGAGATAAAACAGCCCAAGAGAATTTTCCTCCGGGAAAGCCTCGATTTGCGTAATTTCTGTGCCAGACCCTACCGCCACAAGGCCCGACAGGAAATCACCACAGCCATCAATCGCTAGAATGAGACTTTGTTCGAAGCCCGACATTGCAAAGGCGCTCACGGCGTGCGCCTGATGATGACCTACGAATGAAATACGTGAACTGTCCAACTTAGTGTCGAACTCACGCGCTAACAGGTTCTGCACCAACATTTTAGCATCCAACGGAATGGAGAGAATGTCCGGTTGGGAAGCGGACATACCTTCAAGCATGGCGTTGGCGTAGGTCTCGCTGGCGTAGACCGCGACACGATCAATGTCGCTGAGCTGAACCCCGGCCGTCGAAAGACAGTATTGAATCGAACCACTTGGCAGCTTGTTCGAGTGCTTAATTCGATTGAGGCGTTCCTCTTCTACGGCGGCTATCACCTTTCCGTCTCGGACGAGCACCGCGGCGCCATCGTGCATAAAGGCGTTCGGACGCTCGAATCGGTTTTCATGGACTTGGTCAAGTCCGCCGCTGATTCCTAGACACAGCATTTCTTTCTCCAAATAGTAACGGGGAAGCCAAATTGGCCTACCTCGACTGTTTCCAACTAAATAGGCCGTGTTGTCGCCTGCAGCTGCGACCGCCCGTTCATCCAATCCTGAGCGGCTGCTGACATGTATCCGGCGCTGTCGTTTTCATCGGCAGAACCAACTTGCGATGCCGCCTGTTCTTGGGAAGGGCGGCCGTCGACGAATAACAGTACCGCCCCCGTGAACTGGCCCGATTTCATTCTCCGAAGCGACCATGGTCGCACCGCCCGACATTGTCGGCCAGTTGCAACTCACTTTCTCGGTACGACCTCCACTGCACGTCAGGGCGCATCGAAGATTTTCTCCTTTGGATTATTCCTAAGGCAGCTTTCGTCACGCCATAGAGCAGCGTGTGATTGGTGCGTGAGGCTCTTTTTTGTCCATGCACGATTCCGGAAGAGTGATGAAATCGATTGTTTTGATCAAAGTCATCCACGCTATGAATAGTAGCCGCAGCACATGCGTTTCAAAGCGCTTCAGGCTTCCCGGATGACTACTCCGATGTGAAGCGCATGGCATTCCAAGCGCTCTGTCAACTAAACGATGAGTATCGGCGTCGACCCTCATTGCCTTCGTCTTCGCGACTCCGTGACAGCGGCTGGCATTGTGTTTGTAGGCATCGGGCGAAGATCATGTCGATCGGCCATCTCGCCTGCCTATCGGCAAACCCTTGAACAATGATCCACGCACCAGCGCGATTGTGATCACGAGCGCCTCTGAGCTCGGGAGGTTCGGTTTTCTGAGGGTTCCTGGGTCTCCGAAGCGATGGAGGTAGCTAGCCTTCCTGGTGCTATACGGTTGTGCTCTTCATGGAGTGGACGCATTTGCGTCTCGAAAGCGGTTCTTCAGTGGAACCGGCGCCAAGGCCCGTCTGTGGTCGTTCAGAACACGGGGTGCCGTCTCCAAACCGGATATTGGAGCGGGCAGCCGCCGGAATTTGACCCATGGAGATGAGCGCCTGTCAGGAGGCGTTCGAAAACGGCGCGATCTTCATCGCGGCTGTTTCATGGTGTCATTCCTGACATGTTCTTTATAATCGGCAGCTTGCGGATAGTCTTGCCCGTCGCCGCCCGTAGCGCGTTGGCGACGGCCGGGCCGATCGGCGGCACACCTGGCTCACCAACTCCCGTGGGCGGCTCCTCGGACGGCACAATGTGCACCTCGACTCGCGGCATCTGCTCGATCCTGAGCGGTGTATAGGTATCGTAGTTCTCTTGGTCTACGACACCGCCCTTCAGGGTCAGCTCTTCTTGGAGGATCGCGCCTAGCCCGAAGCCGATACCGCCCTCCATCTGAGCGCGAATCTGGTCAGGATTTATCGCGGTGCCGCAATCTACCGCGCAGACGACGCGGTCGACCTTGAAACCATTTTCATCGTTGAGGGTGATCTCCACCACATCGGCGACATAGGTCGAGAGGCTTTCATGCAGGGCCACGCCGCGGAAACGGCCTTCCGGCAGAGGCTTGTCCCAGCCTGCCTTCTCAGCAGCCACTTTAAGCACGGCGGCATGCCGTGGATGGTGACCGAGCATTGACAAGCGGAAGTCGACCGGATCACGGTTCGCAGCGGCGGCGAGCTCATCGATCAGGGTTTCCACCGCGTAAGCGGTGTGGGTGGAGCCTACCGAACGCCACCACAGCACTGGGATGTTCACGTCCGTGGTGGTCAGCTCGACCTTCAGGTTCGGGATCGCATAGGGCAGGTTGGTGGCGCCCTCTACGGAGGTTGGATCGATGCCGTTCTTGATCATCGCCGCAGAGGTCGAACCGCCCAAGACCGATTGGCCCACGATGTGGTCATGGAGAGCGACGACATTGCCTTTCTTGTCGAGCCCCGCCTTGACTGCGTGCACATAGGCCGGCCGGTACCGCCCACCCCGCATGTCATTCTCGCGGGTCCACTGCACCTTCACTGGCTTGCCGCGTCCCAGTGCACGCGCTGTGGAAACAGCTTCGATAATGAGATCTGCATCCAAGACCGCGCGGCGGCCGAAACTGCCGCCGGTCTTCATCACGTGCAGCCTCACCTTGTCCGGCGTGGTGCCGCCTACCTGAGCGGCAGCCGCCTGATAAAGGTCGGGCATCTGGTGTCCGCCCCAGACGTCGATGGTGCCGTCTTCGTTGATTCGGGCGGCCGCGTTGAGTGGCTCGATCGAAGCATGGACAAGATAGGGGAATTCGTAGTGCCCCTCGATGATTTTCTCAGCACTGGCGAACGCTGCGGGAGTGTTACCGTCGTCGCGCGCGGTGGCCGCGCCCAGATCGTCTGCTGCCTTGTTGTATTCGGCCATGATCTCGGCCGTGCCGCGCCCTTCGGCCTTCTCCTCGTTCCAGGTCACCTCCACGAGGTCGCGGCCCTTGAGCGCCGTCCAGGTGTCCCTGCCAACCACGGCAATGCCTCGCGGCGTCTGGACGACATCGACAATGCCGTCGAGTGCCTTGGCCTTGGTTGCGTCGAAGCTCTCGATCTCGGCGCCGAACTTCGGCGGATGGATCATAACGGCCGTCTGGAGTCCCTCCATCATGAGGTCGATCGTGTAGGTCTGCGCGCCGTTGGTCTTGCCGGCGGAATCGTAGCGCTTGAGGCTGTCCGATCCGATCTGGGCCCACTTGTCGCGCGGCTTTAGCGGCACGTCGTCGGGAACCGGCATTCCCGCTGCGGCTTCAGCCAGGTCACCGTAGCGCGCCTGCATCCCTGAGGCGTGCGACACGACCCCGGAAGCGACTTTGATCTCGCCGGCTGGCACATCCCACCGCTGCGCCGCGGCCGCCACCAGCAAGGCCCGTGCGGCAGCACCCGCCTTGCGGTAGCGTTCCCACGACGAACTCATCGACGTGGAGCCACCAGTTGCCTGCGCGGCCCCGCCCCAGGCGAGATTGCCGTAGAGCGCGTTATTGCCATATCCGCCGACCACGTCCACCTGCGCCCAGTCGCCGTCGAGCTCTTCCATAACCAGGGTGGCGATGCCGAAATAGGAGCCTTGTCCCATCTCGAACTGCGAGGAGTAGATGATGATTCGGTTCTCCTTTGTGATCTCGACATAGGTCTGGAAGGGGTTCGCCTGAACCTTTGCAGTAGTCGTTTGTGCGATGTCGGACGCCGCCAGCACTAGCCGGTAGCCCACGGCGAGGCCAGCGGTGGTGACGCCCGCGCCGACGAGGAACCGGCGGCGCGTGGGCCGCACGGAGTTATGCTTCGAGAGAAACTGCGACATGCCTCAAGTCTCCAGCCGGTTGGCGGTCTCGTGGATGGCCGCGCGGATGCGATGATAGGTGGCGCAGCGGCAGAGATTGCCGCTCATCGCCGAATCAATATCATCGTCCGACGGCTTAGGCGTCTCTGTAAGGAGGGCCACGGCCGACATGATCTGGCCAGACTGGCAATAGCCGCATTGAGGTACGTCGAACTCGGCCCACACGGCCTGGACCGTTTCGCCTATCTTGCCCGACACACCCTCAATGGTGGTGATCGAGGCTCCTTCGATGTCGCCGACTGCGGTCTGGCACGAGCGCGTCGGCATGCCGTTAACGTGAACCGTGCAAGCGCCGCACTGGGCAAGCCCGCAACCGAATTTCGTTCCCGTGAGTCCGATGACGTCACGGACCGCCCAGAGCAGCGGCATCTCTGGATCGACGTCGAGTGTTCGCGCCTCGCCATTGAGGGTAAAAGCGACCATTGCTTGCTCTCCTTGTCCTGAGCTGGCTATCTCGTTGAGCCTCCGCCCGCCTGGCAACCGAGCTCTTGTTGCTGAGGCCTAGCGACCACACCCTAGAAACGCGCAGCTCAAGCAACAAGCCGCTAGGTTGGCGAGTTACGAGATCGTGAAGTGGGTCGTGTCGAAAGGCTGGAGGCAACTGAATGTCATTTTTTGGGCGGACAGGCCGCTTTAGGCTGGGTTACACGAGACTGGACATTCGGGTCGTCGCGAACATCGACCGCTGGTCGGCCGCGTCCGGCAGGGCCCTGATTGGCTACACGAAATGAAATGGGACGACTATCGATGGGGGCCTACCTCGACCCGCAACCTCCACGACTGGACCCTCAGGTTTCCGGCTATCGTCCCGGGCGGTGGCCGAGCTCGGCGCCTCGGACGCGATAATAGACGGTCAGGCGTTCGTCGTTGACCAGAAGGCTTGTCGCGCATTCCCAGTCTTCAGCGGGCTCTTGGCCGCGGCGGGAGACGTCAGGACCATGCTTGCCGGCTTCGACCTGCTCAAGATCGACGGCGAGGGTCTTCGCGATCGGCCACTCGTCGATCGGCGCAAAGCGCTAGTTAACCTGCTGAGACGCCGCCAAACGGCATCGTTCTGAGCGACGAGATCAGCGGCGGCAGCGACATTCTCGCGCAAGTCTCCCAGTTCGGCCTCGAGGGCATCGTCTCCAAGCTGCGTGTCAGTCCATATCGATCCGGCCGGCGCCAAGAATGGGTGAGACAAAATGCGTGCTGAGTGATGAGTTCATCGTCATCGGCTGCGAACCCGGCAACAGTTACGGCGGTCGGGAAGCGTGCTCTGGCGAATGTCGAGGACGGAAATCTGGTGTTCGCCGGCGGCATTGGCACCGGCTTCAATGCGCGCACCGGGCCGGAAGTAAAGCGCCGGCTCGATGCCATTCCAATGGATAAACCACCGATTTTGAAGGCGAACGGTGCGGCATGGGCGGAGTGCCCTGCGCAGTCTGTACCTCCGCAGTCGATTGTCGAGTTTGAAGGGGGTGTGATTGGCGTCGAGACCGCTCCAGCCATGGCTATCAGCACGCCGAGTGCGTTGTTTTCGATCAGTTCTCGAAATGAGCGGGTAAATACCTTTCACTTGCCGAACGGGGTTTGCTGTTCACCGGCTGGCATCCGATGGCAAACCTTTCAACGCGGCGGCGATCTGGCGCTTCGCTGCTGGGGGCAGAGGCAGGATGGGACGCGGGGGGTCGGCGCAAATGTCGAGCAATTCAGCGAGTGCATAGACGACGCGAAGGCTCGAGAACTCCTTGAAGAGGCTCCAGATCGGGACCAGCGCGGCATCGATCCGTCGCGCTTCGGCCGCATCGCCCTGTTGCGCCGCTGTGACGATCGTCATGCAGACCTCGGGCAGGATGCCCGCGAGGACGCTGTACCATGTGTCGGCGCCGGCGATCATGGCCTCGGCGGCGTTCCAGTCGCCGCTGTAGCCAATCGAGAACCCTTCCGGCAGTGTGCGCCTCTGGGCGGTCAGGTGGTTCTTGATCGCATCGCTTTTGTCTGTCGGATTCTTGATGGCGACAATCCCAGCCACCTTTGCCAGGCGGCTGACAAGGGGTGGACTGAAATGGAAATGCGTCGTTCCTGGATTGTCGTAGACGACGATCGGCAGGCCACTTTCGCGCGCCACAGTGGAGAAATGTTCGAACACCTCGTCATCAGTAAGCGGGGTGTAGGAGGCGGCGGCAAGCAAACCCGCAGCTGCTCCAAGGGCCTTGGCGTCTTGCGCGAGCCCCACGGCTTCATCGGTGCGCAGCGCGCCCACACCCACCACGACCGGCATTTGCCCCGCCGTTTGGTCCAAGGTCTCGGAGAGCGCCCGCCGCCGTTGCTCGCGCGACAGATAGATGTATGTGCCGGTGCTGCCGAGAAGACCGATGGAATCGACCTGAGCAATGCCAAGCCGAGCAATCAGCCTGCGCAGGGCAACGCTATCGACGCGGCCGTCACGATTGGTCGGGGTGATGGGGAACGCGGAAAGACCGCTCAGGAATGCCATGGCAAGGCTCCAGATCTATGTGTGAGCGCAGAGGTGGCCGCACGCCAGGTCATTACAAGACGTCCAAAGCCCGCCGCAGATCGGCGATCAGGTCATCAGCGTCTTCAAGCCCCACCGAGAGACGCATGAGATCCTCGCCGACTCCATCGGCCAAATGGGCATCCTTGCGGATCGGCTGCCGAGCACGGGTGAGGCTTGCTGGATGATAGATAAGGCTGTCGGCATCGCCGAGGCTGACGGCGCGAGTGATCAGGTTGAGCCGGTCCATCATCAGGCGCGCTCCTTCGTATCCAGCGTGGAGGCCAAAGGCCAACATGCCCGATCCGTTGGACATCTGTTTTCGCGCCGTCACCTGATCAGGGTGCGAGTCGAGGAACGGATAACTCACAAATGCCACCGCCGGGTGCGCTTCCAGCGCCCGAGCCACCGCAAGGGCCGTGGCGCTGTGCCGTTCCATACGCAGCGTCAGCGTCTTCAGACCGCGCAGGATCAGGAAAGCTGACATGGGCGAGAGCGCTGCGCCGGTGATGTAGCGCAGGCCCGTTTCATGCAGCGTACGGAGCGTTTGGGCGTCGCCGAGAAGCGCCCCGCCAAGGGCATCGCCATGACCATTGATGTACTTGGTCAGCGAATGGAGCACGATGTCCGCCCCGTGCTCAAGCGGTCGCTGGAGCGCGGGCGAGGCGAAGGTGCTGTCGACTGCAACCCTTACACCGCGCGCGTGAGCGCGCTCGCCAATTGCCGCTATGTCGAGGATGCGGCTCAGCGGATTCACCGGCGTCTCGAAGAAAACCAGCCGCGTCCGCTCGGTGATCGCAGCATCGAGATTGTGGGGATTTGACAGATCGACCGCGACGACCTTGATGCCGAAGCGGGGGACCGCCTGTTCGACCATGGCAAGCGTGTTCGCATAAAGCGTCTTGTGGACGATGAGTTCATCGCCCTGGGACAGGAGCGACAGGATCAGAGTGCCGAAGGCCGCCATCCCCGAGGCAACAACCAGCCCCGCCTCGGCTCCTTCCAGATTGGCGAGCCGCTGCTCGAGGATCTCGGTCGTGGGATTGTATTCGCGCGCATAGAGCCGTCCACCAAGGGCGGCGGCGGCATCGTTTGCTGCCACGCTTTCGAACCCATAGGTTGACGTCAGGAACACTGGCGGCTGGACGGCATTGGAAAAGCCGGCCGGATCGTAGCCATGATGGATCGCCCGGGTGGCAAATCCGGGGCTGGTGCGGTTGAGCGACCCCGTGGGAGCATCGGTTTCGGATTGATGGGAGCTGGTCATTCGGCCTCTGCGATCTCTCTTGGGGTTCCGAAAGATTGACGGCAACCTGGCCAATGTGAAATATCCAGTTGGCGATGAAAGAGATGGTCCAGTCTTCAAGTGCCCGGTCTGCAGCGCGCTCGCACGCGATGGGTGCACGCCAGATATACGAAGCCCTTCGCGAGCAAATCCTCGGCGGCGTCTACGAAACCGGCAGTCAGTTGCCATCCTCACGGGCCCTGGCAAATGACCTCGGCGTTTCGCGAACCACGGTGACGGTCGCCTATGAGCAACTGGCTGCGGAGGGTTTCATCGAAGTCCGTCAAGGCGCACGACCTCGCGTTGCGTCTTCGTTGATGGGCCATGGGACGGGGCGCACTCACGCGCAACGGGTCGGCCCGATGCACCTGTCCGCATATGGCGAGCGGCTGCGCGCGACGTCACCCTGGCCAGATTATCTGCCGACTGGGCTGAAGGTCGAGTTCCGCTATGGCGACCTCGCGCCGTCGGATTTCCCTTCATTGGTCTGGAAACGCGCGATGAACGAGGCGATGGGGCAGCGCCCGCTGCGTCTTGCCTATGACGATCCTCGCGGCTCGCGCCGGCTTCGCCAGGCGCTTCAGGGCTATCTCTGGCGCGCCCGGACCCTGAGCTGCGACCTCGACCAGATCATAGTTGTGAACGGTTCGCAGCAGGGCCTTGATCTGTGCGCGCGCCTGCTTCTCGATCCCGCCGACCGTTTCGTCATCGAGGATCCGTGCTACAGGATGGCGCGTCAGGTCTTTGCCAGTACGGGTGCCTCACCCATCCCGGTCATCGTCGACGAAGACGGGATGAGGACCGAGTTGCTGGCGGGGATCGGAGCACGACTGGCTTATGTGACGCCATCGCATCAGTTTCCGCTGGGCGGCGTCATGCCGATCGCGCGCCGCCATCAGCTTCTGAAATGGGCGCGGCACAACAACGCCTATGTGATCGAGGACGACTACGACAGCGAATATCGCTACGACATCAATCCGGTCCCTCCGCTGCACAGTCTCGAGGACCACGGGGCTGTCATCTACCTCGGCACGATCTCCAAAACGCTCTCGCCGATGCTGCGCATCGGCTACCTCGTCGTCCCGCCCGAATTGCAGGAGGTCTTCGCAACCGCCAAACAATTCGCAGACCGGCATTCGCCGGTCGCTGAACAGGAAGCGCTGGCATCGTTGATCGAGAGCGGCGGCTACGAAAGCCATGTGCGCCGTGTGCGCAGGCTGAACGGCGAGCGTCGGGAAACGTTGTTGGGTGCCTTGCAGCACAGCTTCGGGGATCGCATCACTGTCCAGGGAGCAGATGCGGGACTGCACGTCGCGGTTTGGTTCAATGACCTGCCACGATCGCGGGAAACGGCCTTGGTCGAATCCGCCCGCGACGCTGGCCTGGGGCTACACCTGATCTCGCCGCTCTACGAACGGCCATCGGACCAAGGCCGCACCAATCGCGTCGGACTTGTCATGGGCTATGCCGCCTTGAGCATTCGGCAGATCGGGAAGGGCGTTGAGGTCCTGCGAGAGGTTGTCAAGCAGGTGCAAGACGCGATGCCGGCGCGGAACAACTGAGACGGGGCGACGCCGAAAGCTGGCGCTGAAAACGGTCCGAGGGCCCCCCGTATTTCTTTCCAAACAGCCAACTGGACCGGGAAAATGCCATGCAACTGGCGCTGTTGATCAGGCCAGTTTTGCAGCAGGTTTCCACGAGACGAATTTCCGAGAGCGATGCATGATCTGGCGAGGAAAGCTGCTTCACGTCCATATCGCGCCTGCCGCCTCCTATGAAATGGAGGAGCTGGCGCAGGCGCAGCTTATTGCCGGCCAAGGCATTGTCGGAGACCGCTACTACCTGGGGACGGGGACCTATTCCGCGCGTCCTGACGTTCGCGAAGTGACGCTGATCGAAGCTGAAGTCTTGGACGCCATCGCGCAGGGCGAACCCAGAATTCCGGGCTTCAAGGCCAAGCTCGCACCCGAAGATCACCGGCGCAATCTGACGACACGAGGCGTTCCGCTTAGCCATCTTGTCGGCAAACGCTTCCGGGTCGGGGAAACGATTCTCAGGGCCGCCCGGATGAATGTGCCGTGCAAGTATATCGAGGAGTTGCTCGGGCTTCCGGGTCTCTACGAGGGGCTTCTGAACCGCTCCGGCCTGAACTGCACAATCGAGGTCGGGGGCGTGATCCGCCCCGGTGATCTGATCTTGCCCATCGACGAGTGAAACGCCATGGCCTCGCCGCGCATCATCATGAAGCTGACCGTGACCGCCGCCCGCAAGGAGCCGGGCGACGTGCTGGTCATCGACCTGAAACACCCACGCAAACCTGTGCTGCCGGCGTTCGAAGCGGGTTCTCACGTCGACGTCCATCTGCCTGAAGGGAAGGTGCGTCAGTATTCACTTTGCGGCGACCCGACCGAGCTTGGCCGCTACACCATCGCGGTGAAGCGCGAGAATGACGGCCGTGGCGGCTCGGCGTGGATCCACGAAACCATTGCCGTCGGCTCCACACTGCCTGTCTCCGCGCCACGCAACCATTTTGCGCTCAAGCCAGGCGAGGGGCCGACTTTGCTGCTGGCAGGGGGAATCGGGATCACCCCGATTCTGGCCATGGCGCGCGCGCTCACCCGGCAGGCCAAGCCCTTCGAGTTGCACTATTTCACCCGCAGCCGGGCGCTCACGCCACTCTTGGCGGCGATCGGGAGCGATCTTCCTGGCGGCAATGTGCGGATCCATTTCGACGACGAGCCTCAGACCCGGCAGAACATCGCCGCGCTGCTGGCGAACCGTTCGGACGACGCGCAGACATACTACTGCGGACCGCCTGGCTTCATGGCGGTTGTGGGGCGCGCGGCTCAACACTGGCCCGAGGGTACTGTTCATTTCGAAACTTTCCAGCCTCCCGAGTTTGATGGCGCGCCACCGGAACCATTTGTCATAGAACTGGCTGAGGGCAGGGTGGTTGAGGTTTCGGCTGAGACCACGGCACTGGCCGCCTTGCGTGCGGCCGGTGTGCCGTTGATGGCCTCGTGTGAGAACGGGGTGTGCGGGACCTGCGAATGCGCAATGCTGGCGGGACAGCCGATCCATCGGGATGCCGTCCTGTCCAAGGAGGCACGCGGCCACCGCTTCATCCCCTGCGTGTCGCGCGCGACAGGTGTGTTGAAACTCGATCTTTGACCATTTGGGCGGGGGTCCTGTGAGACCGGCAGCTGATTTGCGGGAAACTGAATGACGAGGAAACTGGAATATCTGAACGAGATCGAGCGCTGCGTCTCCTGGCTCGCAGCCTGGACGATCCACCACGCCAACCACCTCCGCGAGGGCGATGAGATCAAGGTCGGGGGGCATCAGGCCTCGTCCGCGTCGCTGAGTACCATCATGACCGCGCTCTACGGTTCGGTCCTGCGCCCGCAGGATCGGGTGGCGGTCAAACCCCATGCGGCGCCGATCTTCCATGCACTTCAGTATCTGGCGGGCAACCAGACCCACGAAAAGCTCATGAACTTCCGCGGCTACAAGGGCGCGCAGAGCTACCCTTCGCGGACGAAGGATGTCGACGATGTCGACTTCTCGACCGGGTCGGTGGGTCTCGGCGTTGCTCAGACGCTGTTCTCGTCGCTGGTGCAGGACTACGTCTCGGGTCACGGCTGGATGAAGGAGCGTGCCGAGGGCCGAATGGTCAGCCTGATCGGCGACGCCGATATGGATGAGGGCAACATCTACGAGGCCCTGATCGAAGGCTGGAAGCACGGGCTCAGGAACTGCTGGTGGGTGGTCGACTACAATCGCCAGTCGCTCGACGCCGTGATCCGGGAGGGCCTCTGGCAGCGTTTCGAGCAGATTTTTCGCAACTTCGGCTGGGACGTGATGGTCCTGCGCCACGGCGCTCTGCAAGAGGCTGCCTTTGCCGAGCCGGGGGGCGAGAAGCTGCTCGAGTGGATAGAGCGCTGTCCGAACCAGCTCTATTCGGCGCTGACCTTCCAAGGGGGTGCTGCCTGGCGCAAGCGGCTGCTCGACGAGATCGGAGACCAAGGGCCGGTCACCACTCTGATCGAACGCCGCTCCGACGACGAGTTACAGGCGTTGATGACGAACCTTGGCGGGCATGACATGCCGAGCCTCCTCGAAGCCTTCGAGGCGGCGTCCAGGCATGACCGTCCCGTCTGTTTCATCTGTTACACCATCAAGGGCTACGGTCTGCCGCTTGCCGGACACAAGGACAACCACGCGGGGCAGATGACGCCCACGCAGATGGAAGACTACCGCCTGCAGATGGGCGTAAAGCGGGGTGAGGAGTGGGACAAATGGGCGGCCGCCACCTTGCCGGAAGCGGAACTTGACGCCTTCTTCGCAAAGGCGCCGTTCTTCAGTGAGGGGCGTAGGAGGCTGTCTGCGCCTTCGGTGCCGTTGCCCGAAACCCTTCCGTCACCGGGGCAGCCCGGCAAGCCGCTCTCGACCCAGATGGGCTTCGGCCAGATCCTGAACGACATCGCACGCGAGCGCAGTCTGCTTGCCGACCGCATTGTGACCACCTCGCCCGATGTGACGGTCTCGACCAATCTCGGTGGCTGGGTCAACCGGCGCGGCCTTTTCGCCCGGGAGACCATGGCGGACACCTTCAAGGCCGAACGCATTCCGTCGACCTTTACCTGGGAATTTGGGCCGAAGGGGCAGCACCTCGAGCTCGGGATCGCCGAGTCGAACCTGATGATCATGCTCGGGGCGCTCGGTCTCTCGCACTCGATCAATGGCGTGCGCCTGCTGCCGATCGGGACAGTCTATGATCCCTTCATCTACCGATCGGCCGACCAGCTAAACTACGCCTGCTATCAGGATGCGCGCTTCATGCTGGTCGCAACGCCCTCGGGCGTGACGCTGGCGCCCGAGGGCGGGGCACACCAGTCGATCGGCACCCCATTGATCGGCATGGCGCAGGATGGGCTTTGCGCCTTCGAACCGGCCTTCGTTGACGAACTGTCCGTGATCATGCGCTTTGCCTTCGATTACATGCAACGTAATGGCGAGGGGGATCCGGATGAGACGACGTGGCTGCGTGATCAGACCGGAGGATCGGTCTATCTTCGCCTGTCAACCCGGCCGCTCGAGCAGCCGCTGCGCGACATGAACCCGGCGCTCGCGCGGGACATCGTCAATGGCGCCTATTGGCTGCGTCCGCCTGGGCCCAACGCGAGTGTCGTCATTGCTTATCAAGGCGTCGTCGCGCCGGAGGCGATTGCCGCGACGGGTCTTCTGGCGGAGGACCGGCGCGATGTCGGGCTGCTCGCGATCACCTCCGCGGACCGGCTTAATGCGGGCTGGCAGGCGGCGGAACGTGCCCGGCAGCGTGGCGCGATTGGCGCCCTGAGTCATATCGAGCGGCTGCTCGCGCCGCTATCGCGTGACTGCGGCATCGTCACCGTGATCGACGGCCACCCGGCGACGCTCGCGTGGCTCGGTGGGGTTAACGGGCATCGCGTGAAGGCGCTCGGGGTCGAGCAGTTCGGCCAGACGGGGACTATTGCGGACCTATACCGTCACCACGGCCTGGACACCAACGCCATCGTACATGCGGCGCAGGCGGTCAGTGCGGGACCGGCTGTTCGCTACCGGAAGGCGCTGCCTTGACCATGAGCTACCGGATGCTCCGTGGCTGGTACGGATCGGCTGTTTCCACGGGCGTTCCGGTTCGCTTCAAAGCGGACAGGGCCGGGACACTGTGGACGTTCTGACCGCGCTTGAGTAGCTTGTGCGACCCCCAGGGTCACCTGGAATACGCAGGGAGGCGGCTTTTATTTAGCCTTGCGTCCAATTACGAATTCGATCCAATCCAGTCCGGAGCAAAAGCTCCGCGTCCTCCCGATTTTCGGCTTCGACGTAGCACCGCATTTCCGGGGCATTTCCGGATGGACGCAAATGCAAGACACGCTTATCCGCGAGAGTGATACGAAGTCCGTCAACATCGCTAACCTTGCTTACCACTCCAATCGACCCGACGAAGGCGGCGATGTTAGTTTCCGCTGTACGAAGGTATGTCATGAGGCGAGTGCTGCTTTCGACGGAAAAATTTTCCAAGCGATCCGCCGCCGCTGCCGGCAATTGAAAGGAACTGCCAATCTCCGACAGTGGCTGCCCACTTGTACTAACAAGGGAAAGTGCCGCAAGGATGGGGAGAAAACTGTCGCGTGTAGGTAGCGCTGGCAGTTTAGTTCCGTTCGGGTCAAAGTCCGTGCCGGTCAACAAACCACCGTTTGCTTCGAAACCAACCACGCGCTCGTGACCCGACGCAACCAAATCGAGCATGGCAGCAATAACAAATGGCGATCCAACCTTGGTACGCACGACTTTAAAAGAACCTGCGGTCTCGATACCAGAGTTTGATGTGACCGGCGTGACGACTGCCTTCGCTTGCAGGAAGTTCGCCGTAATCAGGCCTAACAAATCACCGCGAAGGGGGTCTCCGTGGTCGTCAGCTACCAGTGGGCGGTCACCATCGCCATCTGCCGAGACGACCGCATCAAGCCGATGCTCTTTGGCCCAGAGCTTGAACTGTTGAGCAGTCTCGTCAGAGACCGCTTCAGTGTCGACAGGAATGAAACCTTCCGAACGTCCCAGGGTTACGACCGTCGCACAGTGATATGAGAGAATGTCAACCAAGAGATCGCGCGCGACTGTGCTGTGCTGATATACGCCCACCGTTAAGCCCTTTAGAGCATTAATCTCCATAAGCTTTCGATTGCGCGCCATGAAAAAGGCCTTGCATTCGGCCTCCTGGTGCTGCCGACTTGCAACAGCACCTTCAAGGACGTATCCGCGCTTCTCCAACTGCAAGGCGATGCGCGTTATCTCCCGCTCATCACCCTTGTCGATCTCACCGTCGGGTCGATAGAATTTTATTCCATTACGGTCGGCCGGAATGTGCGAGCCTGTGATCATCAAACAACCACTCTTACGCGCCTGAGCATACAGTGCCAGGGCAGGGGTGGGGACTGCGCCGCAATCGACTACGATGAAGCCGAGCCCGGACAGTGCCGCCGCACAGTGGGCGGCGATGGCCGGACTCGAGGCGCGAAAGTCGCGCCCTATGAGTATCTCGTCGCCAATTCTGGCCAGGCCGGATTCCAGCAGGAATGTCGCGAATGCCGTTGCATATAGGGCAGAGGCGGCTCCTGCCAATTCTGTCGCCAGGCCCCGTAATCCACTTGTTCCGAATTTCATACCAAATCCGACGTTGCTAACCGGGTTTTGAAGGTAACATGCTCAAACTTTGGCTCGTCCGGAATGCCCATCGACAGATCCCTCGGACGAGAACAAGAAGTACATTCGGTTGCCGTAGACGCGTTCGGTTATCGACGGTTACCCTTGTGAGGATTGACGCAGTCGGCGTCGGCGTGGGCAGCGCACCGTGACCTTCACGGCGACGAGGTTGGAGCGGATGGGCTCCGGGTCCGGCAGGGCTCCTCGCGGCTGGCTCACATGAGCGCTATCGCCATCGAGTGATTGTCTCAGTCTACATTAGCTCTGGGTCCCGAAAGCGCGTACAGGCCTGAGACGCAGCAAATCCTCTTATCTATCGCCGTTCGGTGTAGCTCCCGTTCAGAAATGCATGATAGACACTCTCGATGCCTTCCATGAGAGTGATCTTTGCTGCCCATCCCAAAGTGCGCAGCTTGTCGACGCTCATCAGCTTTCGCGGTGTACCGTCAGGTCTAGAGTGATCATGCGCGATCTCCCCAGTAAATCCGACTACACGGCAGATCATTCTAGTCAGCTCTAGGATCGTGATGTCCTGTCCGCAGCCGAGATTGACGTGATCATGGTCAGAGTAGTTCTTCAGAAGGAAGACTAATGCGTCGGCGCAGTCGTCGACGTGCATGAATTCCCGACGTGGTGTGCCCGTGCCCCAGATGGTGATTTGCTTATCACTTATGAGCTTAGCTTCATGCGCTTTCCGGATCAGCGCTGGGATGACGTGGCTTGACTGCAAGTCATAATTGTCGCCTGGCCCGTAGAGATTCGTCGGCATAGCGGAGATGTAGTCGCGGCCATATTGCTGGCGATAGGCTTGAGCCATTTTGATGCCGGTGATCTTGGCGACGGCGTAGCATTCGTTGGTGCGCTCTAGTGGCCCGGTCAAAAGCGCGCTTTCAGGAATGGGCTGTGGTGCCATCTTCGGATAGATGCAAGACGAGCCGAGGAAGAGGACGCGGTCGACATTGTTTTCGTGGGCTGCCGCGAAGATATTGGCCTCGATCATCAGATTGTCGTAAAGAAAGTCGACCGGATAGGTGGCGTTCGCGAGAATACCACCTACCTTTGCCGCCGCCATAATGATAGCGTCCGGTTTCATCACTGCCACGAAGTTTTCAACCTCGGTCTGTCGCTTGAGATCTAGCTCTCCCCGAGGGGCGGCCACAACTTTGCAGTCTTCAGACGCGAGTCGGCGTACAACAGCGCTGCCCACCATACCTTTGTGGCCGGCGACCCACACGGTTTTTCCGTTCAGATCATACATTACGCTTCCTTCATGACTACAGATGTCTGCATGACCTTCAGGTCTTCGCGTACCATTTCCGCAGCAAGCTCGCGCACGGATGTCTCATGCACCCAGCCGAGCTTCTCCTTCGCCTTAGTAGCGTCACCCAGGAGAAGATCGACTTCCGTGGGGCGGAAGTAGCGTGGGTCCACTTGGACTAGGCATCTGCCGCTCGCTACATCATAGCCCTTTTCGCCGACACCCTTGCCACGCCATTCGATCTCGACGCCGATATCTTCGAAAGCCCACTCGACGAATTGGCGGACAGGAGTCGTTTTGCCCGTAGCCAGCACGTAATCATCCGGTTGATCCTGCTGTATCATCATCCACATACCTCGCACGTACTCACGCGCATGGCCCCAATCGCGTTGAGCATCGAGATTGCCGAGATAAAGCTTGTCCTGCTTGCCGAGATAGATAGCAGCGGCAGCGCGGGTGATCTTGCGCGTCACAAAAGTTTCGCCGCGCAGCGGGCTTTCGTGATTAAAGAGAATGCCGTTGGAAGCGTGCATACCATAGCCCTCGCGATAGTTGACCACCATCCAGTAGGCGTAGAGCTTGGCGGCGGCGTAAGGGCTGCGCGGATAAAAGGGCGTCTTTTCGTTCTGCGGTACCGATTGCACGAGGCCGTATAGCTCTGAAGTCGAGGCTTGATAGAAGCGGGTCTTGTCCCTCAGACCGAGGAGGCGAATCGCCTCAAGAAGTCGCAATGTACCGATACCGTCGGCGTTTGCTGTGTATTCCGGCGTTTCGAACGACACCTGGACATGGCTCTGAGCAGCCAAGTTGTAAATTTCGTCTGGCTGAGATTCCTGAACCACGCGGATGAGGTTAGTCGAATCAGTGAGGTCACCGTAATGCAAGATCAGGCGCGGATCGGATTCGTGCGGGTCTTGGTAGAGGTCTTCGATACGACCCGTGTTGAAGGAAGAGGAACGTCGCTTAATCCCATGAACGATGTAGCCTTTTTTGAGAAGAAGACGGGCAAGATAGGCACCATCCTGTCCAGTTATGCCCGTAATAAGAGCAACTTTCCTGCTATCGCCCATTCTATTCCTACTCTATTAAAGTTTAAAGTTTCGGCTCCGGCTCGCCACGCCGACACAATGTGCGGCCAGCCCCGTGCGCTATGGAGCACTTCGACAGATGCGGCGCGAAGCTCGTCATTGACGGTCCGCCAGCCGAGCACACCTCTTGCTTGGAGTCACAGCAAAATAGAGTTGCGCCGCTAACCGTCGGCTTCGTACATGCGGTCTGAGTGCCGCTCAGCTCACGCCGTGAGCGACATGTACTCCCAGCACCTTGCAGCTGATTTGCTCATCCATCAGCGAGTGAGGACGCCTTTCTTTCTTGCTTCAGCGTCTTCTAATGGGAATTGTTTGGATCAGTGAAATCGATTGTTTGGATAAAGTGCATCCACAGAATGGATGGTCTGACCGAGCAGCGGGGGCGCATCGCCGGCCCGGAGTCGTAGGCGCGAGCTTCCGTTCGGGGCGAGGACAAAGTTCGTGGCCGCGAGCCCTCACCACAGCATCCGGCACAGGTCGTGCAGAACTTTGGGAGCAGACTGCAGATTCTGTCGATCAGCTGGTTCCAGGCGCGTCGAGCTGTCGACCTCATCTCGCCCGGTACGGTTGCTGTATGCAGCCTTGCACCCTTGGCGTATGGCGTCGACGGAACGATTTGCTCCGGCAGGCAGTGTCGCAGCGTTCCCCGGCTGTTTCGGCTCTATTGGCCGGGCCCGCGTCAGCCGAGCCCCTTCATCATGGCATCCAACGCATGGATGGCCGGCATCCACTCAATAGATTTTACATATGCCGAGGAGGCCCAGTAGAGAAGGCTGAACCGGAAGCGAGGGCATCGGCTTCAAGCTGTGCGAGCGTCACGGGATTAGTGGGCAGTGCTGAGTGAGCTCTTCTGCCCTATGGCCCGGCCTCTGCCAAGCGCCCGGCGTAGGGTCTACGTGTCGACTAAGGATTCCAAACCGGATGCAACCTCCTCTCTGAACGAGATTTCCGAAAATGCATGTTAGTGGAGTGGAAAAGCGCCGGTTCGTCGTCTCTCGGAGGCGTACGGGGTTCGGTGATTGTCTGTGGTCATTGGCGGCCGCTTGGCGCTACGCGCAGTGGTCGGGACGAACTCTAGCCATCGACTGGCGGGGGGCCTGCTACCTCGACCAACCCTTCACAAATGCGTTTCCGGTGTTCTTCCAGCCGATCAATGACATCGCTGGCGTGCCGGCTATTTCCGACGACCGGATCAACGACCTTTCCTTCCCTGGTCCATTCTTCCCAGAGTGGTGGAACAGGCCGGCGATCGAGTGCCTTTACCGGCCAGATGAGCAGATTTTCCAAGAGCGCGATGAGTTGGGCGAGCTCTTTCAGGCCGAACACGATGTCGAAGCGAACACAGTAGTGTGTGACGCTTGTCTGATGTGGCGGTGCGATGAGGATGCAGAGCGGCAGGTGTTCCAGAGTGTCAAGCCTCGGCCAGAAATTCAAGCCCGCATAGATGCCATTTATCAGGAATGTTTTGAGGGGCACAGCATCATCGGGATTCATGTTCGGCACGGCAACGGTGAAGACATCATGGAGCATGCGCCCTACTGGGCCGATCCGGAGCTCGCCGTTCGGCAAGTGTGCGCTGCAATTGACAAGGCTAAGGCGTTACCGCACCCCAGGCCTGTGCGGCTGTTCTTATGCACGGACAGCGCGCGGATACTGGATCTTCTGTCGGCCAGGTTTCCCGATCTGCTCACTGTCCCGAAGCACTTCGGATCCAATCAAGGTGGACCCTTACACACTGCAGCACTCGGGATTGACGGCGGAATTTCCGCCCTCGTTGAGATGTATCTTCTCGGGCGCTGCGATACCGTAATTCGGTTTCCCCCGACGAGCGCCTTTACACGATATGCACGTCTATTCGCACCACGGGTAATTGAATTCGATCTGAAGGAGCCAAGTCGTTTGACTTTGATAGAAGACAGCCAAGTCTCTGATCTCAGTTAAGACCCGCCACCTGCGCAATTCGGCAGAGGCAACCAACAGGAATAGTTGAATGCGCATTTCTCACCGACGCTAGTGGAGGCGTCGTACATTACCGATAGCGTCGTCATCTGACGCCGCCTGCAACGCACCAGAACTTCGCTGTTACGCGGGGCCGCAGACAAGCCAGAGCGACGGCGATCGTGACGCTGACGCTCGAAACAACGCGGGCGATCACTCCAGAGACGAGATTGAGGTTGGTTATGAAAGTCATTCCCGTGATCATCAGCGGCGGAGCCGGATCGCGGCTATGGCCCGCCTCAAGGCAATCGCACCCCAAACCTTTCCTCAAAGTAGCGGATGGATATTCTCTCATTCAGCACACTGTGCTGCGCGTCGCTTCGATAGAAGGTGTCGTGGAACTCGTCGCTGTGACATCCGGGGAACACCTCTTCCTGACCAAGGACGAATTTGACGAACTGGATTCCGTGGTCCTGCCACGCACCTTTCTGCTCGAGCCCGAACCTCGGGATACGGCCGCCGCCGTGGCTGCAGCCGCGATCCATGCGAGGGCAACGCAAGGCCCTGACGCGATCCTGTGCGTCTTCCCGGCCGATCACCTGATTGGCAACCTGCCTGCGTTTCTAGACGTCATGGGCCTGGCCATGGAACATGCGAAGCTCGGGCGGATCGCCACATTGGGCATCACCCCAACCAGACCGGACACAGCATTCGGCTACATCGAAGCAGATGGTGAGAACGTCGTCCGTTTCGTTGAAAAACCGGATCTGGATACAGCCAAAGCCTATGTCGCGTCTCAACGCTTCTTCTGGAACGCCGGCATCTTCTGCTTCAGTGCGCAAACCATGCTCGACGAGATGGTTTTGCATTGTCCCGAGGTGCTCCAGGCCGTCGCCGACAGCTACGAGAACGGCCGCGCCAGTCAATGCCAAGGCTTTGCCAAAATCGAACTCGCGCCTGAGCATTTCGGTTCCGCGCCGCGAATCTCGCTCGACCACGCTGTCATGGAGAAGACTAACAGACTTGCCGTGATTCCCTGCGACATGGATTGGAACGACATCGGATCTTGGAACGCAATGGCCGATTTGATCGCCCCCGACGAAAGCGGGAACAGGATACGCGGCGATGTGCACATGGTCGACACGACCGGCACCTATGTGAGCTCCGACAAGCGCGTCATCGGCACGGTGGGCGTAAGCGATCTGGTGATCGTGGATTCCCCGGACGCTTTGCTTGTCACATCCCGCGACCGCGTTCAGGACGTTAAGAAGCTCTTCGAGGGCCTCAAGGCTTCGGGACATGAAGCTCATTTGGTCCATAGCACGGTACACCGGCCCTGGGGTACCTATACGGTTCTGGAGGAAGGCGAGCGCTTCAAGATCAAACGCATCGAGGTGAAGCCCGGTCGCCAGTTGAGCCTGCAGATGCACTATCATCGTTCGGAGCACTGGGTCGTGGTCAGCGGCTCCGCCAAAATCGTCAATGGCGAGCAGGAGTTGTTCCTGGGGACAAACGAATCTACTTACATCCCCTGCGGCCATAAGCATCGGCTCGAAAACCCAGGCAGAATTGACCTGGTTATCATTGAAGTGCAGAGCGGCGATTATCTCGCCGAGGATGATATCGTTCGCTTCGACGACGAATATGGTCGAACGTAGATAACAGTACAAAAAACGTTAAACGGCGAGCCGTCGCTCAAGGATCTCTGTCGTGGGTGCTGGGCCTGACATTGGCAAGCAGCGGGCTGAGCGTGTCATAGTATCCGCCCCGCACTCTCATCAGGCACTCGATCGTGGTCCAAAACATCGGTGAGCGCTTGACAGCGCGCCGTCGGCGGCAACGAAGACTTCAGATCTTTCTTAGGCGGACCCGTTGCTCAGCTGTTCAACGGCACAGCCGTATTTCAGCCTGTAGGCGGCAACGAAATCCTCATCGCTGCAGATGCAGCGGCCGCTGGAATCTTTGGCTTGCGGATCATGGAGGTAAGAACCGAGGGGGCGCAGTAGATTCACGCGAGTGCTGGTCGTCGGACTCATCGGAAAACCCGCACTATGCTTGACCAGGTCTGCGGCAAGCATGATCCCGGCAAGCGCTGATTGAAAGGCCATCGGAACCACGGTTCGAAGGAGACGACTTCCATCGCTAAGCTGGAACACCAGGCCGCCGCAGATAACCTGCTGATAAAAGGAACGGAGGGGCTGGCCAACAAACGCGGCGAGCGGCTCAAACGGCACAGCCATCGCCGTAGCCACCCGAGCTACGAACTCATTGGGGACTCCGGTATTGGTCTGCAGGAGCGTTTTTACTGTCAATGATCACGGAATCGGGACCCCATATTTTCGCGCAAAAGGGGGTCTGACTCACATTTGATGATTTTGCATGGCGGCGTGGTGCTGTTTTCTGAGGGGAATCAGCACCATGGTAAGAAATTTGCGTTTGTCGTCCTTGATCCCGGCGGGATTGGTCGTCGAGGCCATCGCTGAGAACGAAGGAGTGATCGTCATTACCGCGCGGTCAGGGACGCCGGCGCGGCCTTGCCCTCTTTGCCGCAGAGTGTCGAGCCGGGTCCACAGCCGCTATGTTCGACGCATGTCCGATCTTCCCTGTAGCGGGACGAAGGTAGAGCTCCGCCTCGTCGCGCGGCGCTTCGTCTGCGATGCAACGTTGTGCCGACGACGAATCTTCGCCGAGCGCTTTGACGACAGTGTTGTCACCGAGCGATCGCGCCTGACCTCGCGATTGGAGTGTATCGTTCATCATCTTGGACTGGCGCTCGGCGGCCGGCCGGCGGCTAGTTTTGCAAAGCGGCTGATGGTTCCGGTCAGCAATGACACATTGCTGCGGGTAGTGCGGCGACGGGCCTGTTTACGAACAGACCCTATCAAGATTGTCGGCATTGACGACTGGGCCTATCGCCGTAACCATCGCTACGGCACGATCGTCTGCGATCTGGAGCGACGGCGGATCGTGACGTTGTTGCCCGACCGAGAAGTTGCCACCGTCGAGGCTTGGCTTGCCGATCACCCTGAGATCGAAACCGTCTCGCGCGACCGCGGCGGCGGCTACGGCGAAGCCACCGCCAAGGCATTGCCGAATGCGGTTCAGGTCCCCGACCGCTGGCATCTCATGGAGAATGCGAGCGCGGCTTTCCTCGACGCCGTTCGCAAGTCGATGCGGACAATCCGAACTGCGATCGGCGCTACGACGATCAATCCCGACTTGCTCACCTACGTAGAGAAGCTGCAATACGAAGGCTATCTACGGCGTGAGGAGACAAACGCGGCAATCATGAAACTTGCCGGCGAAGGCATCCCCATCAAGGAGATCGTGCGCCGCACCGGTCACAGTCGCAAACTCGTACGCCAAGTGATCCGTGGCCAGCGAACCGATATTTTCCGCGTCCGGCAGAGTTCGCTCGAGGCATGGTTGCCGTTCCTGGATGGGCAATGGATATCGGGCTGCCACAATGCAAGCGAGCTCTGGCGGCGGCTGAAGACAAAAGGCTTTCGGGGACGCCTGGGCGTCGTCAGCGAATGGGCAAGGCGACGGCGTCGTGCCGAGCAGGCATCCGATCAGCAACTCCACAAGGTGCCGTCAGCCAGAACGATCGCGCGGCTGATGACGACGGCCCGTGATCATCTGAGCAAAGCCGACACGGTCATGATCGCCGCCATCGAGGCGGGCGTGCCCCTGCTGGTGGAAGCACGCAATCTGATCGCCGGTTTCCATTCCATGATCTGCAAGAAGCTTGCCGATGATCTCGAGCCGTGGATCGCCGACGCCGGCAAAAGCCTCATCGCATCTTTCGCCAAGGGCATCATTCGCGACCATGCCGCCGTCCGCGCCGCGATCACCGAACCATGGTCCAACGGTCAAACAGAGGGACAGATCACCAAGCTCAAGCTTGTGAAACGGCAGATGTATGGACGCGGAAAGCTCGATCTCCTGCAAGCCAGGCTGATCGGTGCCGTATGATCCCGAACTTCATCGAGAGTGCGTCAGACCCCCGTTTGGACGAAAATCACCCCTCAAACAGGGTCCTCATTCCATGAAAAATCACAGTATGGCTCGCGGGTCGTTCCAGTCCTGATAGCGATCGGGCGGAATCGCGCCCTTCTCGAAAAGCTGGATGGCGTGAATGAGCGGCTGGAGAGGTTGGTCGGTTCCGAGCGCAGCCAGCCGAATGGGACGCTGTTCGAGTTGCTCACGGCCGCAGCGTACTGCCGGCAGGGCGCGAAAGTCTCCTTCCGGCCTGAGAAGCGTGGTGTTGCACGCTCCCGGGACCTCGATGTTGAACTCGGGGGTCGACAGTACGCGGTCGAATGCAAACGCATGGAGACGAGCGAGTACGGGGACCGAGAGCGAACCCGAATGCGCGAGCTCTGGGGACCGGCGGCTCACCTGTTGGCTGAGCAGGAGATCAGCACCTTCTGTAACGTCGATTTCAAGGTCCCGACGAGCGAGATCCCCGCCGACCATTTCATAGGCACGATCGTTGAATGGCTGTCGACAAAGCGCCCCTCGCTGCTGTGGAAAGATGATATCTCCGAGGGTGTAATCGGGGAGATGGACCTCGGCCCATTGCAAGGCGTGTTGGAAACAGCGTGTTGGAAACAGATGACGTGCTGTCAGCGGGTACGAGGCTGCACGAGCTCCTGACGGGACGCTATATCCGGCACGCCAATTATAATCAGGTCATCCGATTCCAACCCGGGAATTCACCCCGGTTCATCGGCGAATGCGACCTTGCAATCCTTCTTCGCTGGCAGAACAGCTCAAGAATCTCAATCCGGGCGAAAGCCCGCGACGTGATGCGTAAGCTTGCGGAGGCGCATGACCAGCTTCCTGCCGACAGAGAATCGATCGTCCATATCGGGTTCGAGGCCGTGGAAGGCGATGAGGTGGAAAAGGCGCGTTACGAGAAGATCCTGGCGAGCACAGGTCGGTTCGACGCAAAGGGAAAACCGCTGCGCTTTGTCTACTGCCACTATTTCGTTCCCGAGAGCCCGCCCGACGAGGCATGGGCCTTTGACGAGACCGTGCAATGGCGGCGCATCACCGGGTCAAACCAGCGGCCGCTCGCCGAGCCATTTCTGGTCCTCCCGGAGGGTGGCCGTGTGCTGTCCGGGGTTCATTGGGATCCTTGAGAGAGAGGGCGGAAGAGGATGCTCGAGATCATTGTCGAATCGTCATTGGTTCGGCCGGCCAGCTGGGATGACATGTCCCGCTAAGCTTAGTCAGGGCTCGCGACATCAGGTGGTCGCCATGCGACACCGCACCGGCGAGCTAAGTTGACCGGCTACAGGAACGAACGGCAGCTTCCCGTCTCAAATGTCCGAAAGCTGCAATTCTGCCACCGGCCCCCAAGCCGAGATGCTGGCAGCTCCGTTTCTCCTATGGCCAATCAAGGCCGAGGAGAAGTCATATGGGTCACTCTGAATACGACGACGCTGGCCGGCAGCGCGCAGCTTGGAACGCAGGCAAACAGGTAGGAATGAAGCGTCCGCTTACGCAGAAGCAGATCTGGGCAATCCGCTTCTTCCTTGATCGCGAGAGACGCTTCCGGGACCGAGCCTTGTTCGATCTCGCGATCGACAGCAAGCTTCGACGCTGCGACCTAGTCAAGATTAGAATCCGCGATGTCGTAGCAGGTCCGGAGGTCAGGACTCGCGCCATCGTCGTCCAGCAAAAGACAGGAAGGCCCGTCCAGTTCGAAATTACTAGCGACGTTCGAGCGAGCCTGTTGGCTTGCGCGGCGGCTCTGTCGAGAACTATGTCTTTCCAAGCCGGATCGATCACACGAACCATATGAGCACAAGGCACTACGCCCGCCTAGTCGGTGAGTGGGCGGCTGCGATCGGCCTGCGTCCAGAAGAGTATGGCACTCACTCACTCCGGCGCACAAAAGCGTCGATGATCTACAAGGCGACAGGCAACATTCGTAAGCGCGAATTTCCCCGCACCTTTTGCTCTTGAGTGCTCTGATGCATGAGGTGTCCACCAAAATAGGTGGACACCTTGTGATGGAAGAAGATGAGCAGAAACTGCGGGTGAGGCTTGTCGGTCGGGACGGGCGACGCCCATACGACCCGGCATCGAAGGACCGTCTTGTCTCGGCCTGCCTTGAGCCTGGCGTGTCGGTATCGAGGCTCGCGCTCCAACATGGGGTCAATGCGAACCTTCTTCGGAAGTGGATAAAGAAGCGGGCGGAGACCCAGTCCCTCCCACAGCCCCCACCATCGGCGTTCATTCCGGTTCAGATTGAAAGCACTTCCGATCGGGCCTTGCTGCGACAGAGCAGCATGGCTGCGGTGGATTTGCCGGGGACTTGCGATGGGGCACGTAGGTCGGCATCGAAAAGGACAGCGCCTTTTTCCTCTCCAGCCAAGGTGAGCGCGTCGCTGCCGAACGGCGTGACGTTGACGCTGGAATGCGGTGATCTGGATGCGTTGACTGCGACCATCGGAGCACTGGGTCATGTTCAGACTGGGCGCTGACCTGAAAGTCTACCTGCACCGCGAACCGATCGACTTCCGGGCCGGCATCAACAGCCTTGCGGTTCTGGTCCAGGAGACGATGGCGCTCGATCCGTTTGCTCCGGCGGTTTTTGCGTTCTGCAATCGCCGTCGCGACCGGATGAAGCTCCTGTTCTTCGATCGCTCGGGCTTTGTGCTGGTCCTGAAGCGGCTGACCGAGGACAGGTTCAGGTGGCCGCGCCGGGAGGCAGCGGTTGTCACGCTTACGACCGAGCAATTGCACTGGATCCTCGACGGCATCGACATCGATGCGATGGTCCGCCATCCGGCGCGGCAATATCAGGTTGCGGGTTGAGGGCTCTCGAATTGAGCGGTTGACGCGCCGGCATGCTTTCGATTCAAGAATCTGATGAATCGACCCGGCGAACCGACTGTTGAAGAGTTGATGGCGCGTATTGCTGCGCTGCAGGCGCAGAACCGTCACCTCGCCGAACGCGTCGTCAAACTCGAGGAAGAGCTGGCGCTTGCACGACTGCATCGTTTTGCGCCGAAGAGCGAAAAGCACATTGACCGCCTCTTCAATGAAGCCGAACAGGCTGCGGATGAGGACGCCGCCGACGGCGAAGATGGCGATGTCGTTGTCCTGCCGGACACGGGCTTGCCGGCGAGCGAAGGGGCGACGGGAAAGAAGCGCGGCCGCAAGGCCTTGCCGGAAAACCTGCCGCGCGAGCGTGTCGAGTATGACCTTCCCGACGACCAGAAGGCTTGTCCTTGCTGCCGTCACCAGATGCATCGCATGGGCGAGGCCGTTACCGAGCAACTTCATATCGAGGTGAAGGCGAAGGTTCTGCAGAATGTGCGGTTCAAATATGCTTGCCGCCATTGTGAGCGTACCGGCATCAACACGCCGGTCGTGACCGCGCCGATGCCCGCGCAACCCTTGCCGGGCAGCATCGCCACGGCTTCGACGCTGGCGTTCGCGCTCGTTCACAAATACGTCGACGGCACACCGCTCTACCGCCTGGCGCAGGCCTTCGAGCGCGCGGGTGTTCCTGTCAGCCGTGGCGCTCTGGGCCACTGGGTGATCGGCTCGAGCGAAAAGCATCTCGCCCGCATCTATGACGTGCTGAAGCTGCGGCTCAGATCGCAGCCCCTTATCCATGGCGACGAGACCACGGTCCAGGTGCTGAAGGAAACGGACAGAGAGGCCACCAGCACCTCGTACATGTGGGCATACCGGAGCGGCCACGACAGTGACGAGCCGATCGTGCTGCTCGATTATCAGCCGGGTCGCGGCCAGATACACCCGCAGACCTTCCTCGGCGATTACCGCGGCATAGTGATGAGTGACGGTTATTCCGCCTGGCGCACGCTGGAAGGGGCAACGCATCTTGGCTGCATGGCCCATTCGAGGCGGCGCTTCGTCGATGCCCTAAAGGCGAGGAAGAAAGGCGGCGGCCCGCCGGAACAGGCACTCCGGTTCTTCAAACAGCTCTATCGGGTTGAAAGGCAGGCGCGGAACGAAATCCCCGATGACGGCGAAACGCGAGATGACCGCATTCGCCGCTTCCGCCAGCAACATAGTGTCCCCATCCTCCATGCTCTCAAGGCATGGCTCGACGACATCGCCCCAAAAGTCTTGCCGGACAGCAAGCTCGGCGACGCCGTCTCCTACACCCTGAACCAATGGGGATATCTGACTCGTTACACCGAGGACGGCAGCATGCCGATCGACAACAATCTTCTCGAGCGTGACATCAGGATTTTTGCAACTGGCAGGAAGAGTTGGTTGTTCAGTGATACTGTCGACGGAGCCAAGGCCAGCGCCGTCATCTACAGCTTGGTGTTGACCTGCCGCGCCTGTGGCGTCGAGCCGTTAGCGTGGCTGCGCCGCGTCCTCACTGAACTACCTCAGCGCCCCGAGAACGCAGCCATCGAGGACCTGCTGCCCTTCAACTTCCTCAAAGCCGCCGCAGCCTGACCCGACGCGTCCGTCTGAAAGCGATCAGTTGTTGCAAGGGCCGTCAATGTGCGGGGAAATGAGCGCTTACCAACATTCGCGCCATCCAGATACTGCTCGGTCATTCCAAGATTGAGAACACTGTCCGATATCTTGGTGTCGACGTCGAGGACGCTCTGCTTTTAGCGGAGCGGACCGAAATCTGACGTTGAGCGGTCATCCGCGTTGCACTGGATGACCGCTTCGACGGATGATAAATCTCGTTGACCCTGACGATCATTAGGTGGGAAGCCGACTGGCAGGTTTTGGGCGATTACGCTGCGAAAGCTGACTTTCACTTAGTGAATGAGCTTCGGCTGCCACGCGCCGCCTATTTCTGCCCTTTAGACAAAGCATCGGCATCTCAGAAGCGGACCTTCTGGTCTGCGGTGATTAGCCCGAGTAAGATGGGAACAATTTTGGTCGGTGGATTATGAGGGTGTAATGGAAGTCGACGAAACAAGACATACGGGCCTTTGGCCCTTCAACATTCTACCCGCCAACCTCGGAGGTCGCCGACGCGATCCAAGTGTGGCGCAGACTCAAGTGTTCGATCCTGTCGCGCTCGCCTTCTCAGCTAGTTCTAAATTCACCGACGCCGGTTGGATCGGTCTCGACGTGATGCCGTCCTCCTTCCTGTATAGGGTGATGGACGCTGAGAGAGCGGGAGGGGACGTGCCCGCGCTTATCTCCGCCTGGATCGAGGAGAAGAAGGCAACGATAGCTGATGAATACGAGCGTCGCCTGCAAACATATTCCTTCGATGATCTCGCTCGTCGTGCCTTGCATGAAGCTCTTCTTCCATATCGTTCTGGCAGCTATTTGTCTGTGGTGCGGACGCTAATGCCAGAATTCGAGCGCTTTGGTCGCATGGTTGTGTTGGCCGATGGTTCCAGCCCACGGAATCAGAAGCAAGCAGTTGCCGCGATCCAGGATTACATCTCTGCGCTACCGGCAGGCTTCTATCCGCCCATCGAATCTGTTGCCGCGTTCAGTCTGATATCAGAGGACCTGTTCGCGAGTTGTTTCACCGAGGCGGATGCGCTGGCTTTGAGTAACCCAAATCGGCATGCCGAGATGCATGGCCTTAACTCATATGGTGATCTGCGTGGGGCAACAAAGGTCTTGAGCGCTGCCGATTTCTTGGTGAGCGCGGTGAATACCGCCATCGCCCAAAGCGCCAAATAGTAAAGGGCGCGTTCGTCGTCGGGGCATTTGGGGCAAGAGAAACCAGGTAGGCTCCATTCGTCTCGAAGGTGGCCGCGGCCATGATGTTAAGTCAGCTACAACGTGACGAAGCCCGAGCGCCATCGTTCTGTTTGCTACGCCAACTTTGCTGTTTGGCAGAACTAAACTAGCGTCAGGTTTCCGGCGGCAGTGCAAGCACTACGAACGGCGGCAAAGGGGTCGGCAGCAGAACGGCAGCTTGTCGCTACAAGCAGCCGGTCGGCAACGCGCCTCACTAGGCCCTGCCCGACCGCCTTAACGTAGTGGGAAGCATGTCGTCGATTTCCTTGTCGGAGAACATAAGCTCCTCGTTGTCCTTCAAGGAATCCTGTGCCCTCTTGTAAGCCTTTCCGTCCGTAAAGGGTGCAGCCCGATAGATTTCGTGGAGGTCGGTCTGCAGGCCATCCCGCTGCGCCCGAAGGTCGTCAATTGGCACGCCCCGAATTGAGCGCGTCAGTTATCAGGCTCAGGTAAGATTCTCGGACATTCCAGATGTCGGACGCGGTTTCCCTATGACGCTGTGCGAGCGCACCGGGGTCTAGGTCCTTCTGGTAGGCGTTGTAGATCAGGCTGAGAATGGACAGCACGACGGTCGCGTATTCCGCATATTGGAGAAGCCCCGTCTGCGCTCTGAAAACGGTCGTCACCGCGCCGCCAGCGATGAGAGCGGACAGGATGATGTTGAACCACTTCGCATACCATTGATGGTCGGCAAGCCGCTCGGCCATCTTCTCGTGGATCTTGTGGGTGTAGGCGCAACGGCCGTAACATTCACGCACTTGGCTCTCGAGTTGGAACCGCGGATCAAATTGGGAAGGTTGTGCCAAAGACGGTCCTCCATTTCGCGCGGCGCTGTGCGGCCTTGTCGTCGGTCTGCATGTTGCAGGCCTCGACGGCGATATTGTAATCCGTGAGCGCCTTCAACCAGAACACTCCCGTCTTGTAGACGTACGAGCCGCTTCCCGGCATACGCCAGTAAGTTTTCTCTCGGTCCAGATCGTAGAGATACTTCAGGAAATCCCGCGCCATGTAGTCATGATAGCCGTAGGATTTATCGCGATTCCCCCACGTTTCGATGAATTGGTAGGCGAGCGCGTCGATCAGGGCTCCGGTCATCGGAACGCTATTGTGGTCTTTCCACACCCGCATCATGCGGCAGAGGGCTTTTAGGTTGCCGTTGACGGCCGTATTGCGTATCTGGACGGCATTCATCTCTGCCCGGGGATTGCACTCTCGCCAGGTACCTCCCCCGTTGGAATCGGCAAAAGTCCAGGAACCGTCCGTGTTGTTGAAATAGGGGAGGATTTCGAACGTAATCCCATCCGTGAAAGAGATGACGACAACCTGACCGTCGCCACCGACTTTGCTGGAGCCGTAGCTTTTGAGCAGGGAGTTTTTCACGGCCTGGAGAAGCGCGGACTGACCGTTGCCCTGATATGCGTTGTATTTGACGTATTCCGCATAGGGGATCTGGAAGCCGATATCGAGGTCGCTGATTCCGCGCGCGGCGGTGTCGCGACCGTAAGAGCCGACGTAAAGGCTGTGGGCGGAGCTGGAATCCGTGCTCCAGAAGTCTGTATTGAGGCGCGTGGTGATGCGCCGACACCGTTGTCCGATCGAGCTGATCAGGTCGGTGCCGATATTGTAATTATTTCGGAAATTGTAGAACTCGTCAGATACGCCCATCCCCATCCACCCGACGGTAACTTCTTCGGGAGATGCGAATTTTAAGCTTTCGGCGCAATAGCCTCGGTATTCGTTCAACAAGAATATTACGCGGCGGGCATAACCTTATGCTTACCAGCTGCGGCGAGCACTCAGGACATATCCTTCCCCCAAATGGATATCCAGCTCGCGCAGAATTCGGAGTGGACCATGAGCACGATGGTGACACTGCTAGAGCCGGAAGTCTTCGCGCGATCACGTCAAAATGGCCAGGTCCACAATGCAGTCGGTTGCCTCGAAGGCTCGCCCCTTCGCTCGGCGGTCACAGAAGCTCCTGACCTGAACTTCAAACGGCCGAAGGGCATCTCCGTTTGTCTGAAGGACAGGTACGCACCCGACCGGTCGCCTGAAACACCGGCCGAGCGCAGGCATCCAGCGCTTGCGGTGAAAGATTCCGTCATTCTGAAGCAAAATCTCATTCAACGATGTGTTGGCCGTCTATGGAGATATCTATCGCTTAGCCTTACGCCAACCGGCCGCTACGGCTTCCGCCTCGCTGCAAAACCAGCGCTCGCCATATTGCGGGCTGATCTTCGTTTCCCAATAATGCTCTTGACCCGGCACGTGATAAATCCGCTCACCAGTATTGATTGAAATGTTGCCTTTGATGTTGCAGCTCGCGCCGGTTGTGCCGATCAAACCGGCAGGGGTCACGGCCAGCTTATCCAAGAAAGACGGGAACAAAGTCACGCCGACGGCCAAAGGGACTATGACTAGCGGAAGCAGATAGATAAGCACTCGCCATGGGCTACAGCCGCTTCCGGAGGCCTTTTCGCCAACGGTCAGCTTGGTTTGCTCCTTGATGACTTTGGACTTTGCCCACGCCCCTCTCTCCCCCGCCGAGAGAATGCAACTGCTACGAAATAGAGTCCAGGGGCACGGCTTATTTCGTAAATAAATAGCTAATTCTCAAATACTTAACCAGAACCTGCAACTCTGTTGGCGGGGAGCTTCGCTATGAACGAACTTCATTTCGGCGACAATTTGGATGTGCTGCGGGCTATGCCGGCAGAGTCGGTTGATTTGATCTATCTCGATCCACCGTTCAATTCGAATGCAAATTACAATGTGCTCTACGGGACCGTGCGAGGGGGCGCGTCAAAGGCTCAGTCTCATACATTCGAAGATACTTGGAGGTGGGGTAGAGACGCGCAACGTGCGTTAGACGAAACGGCGAGCCGCCACCTAGAGGCGGGCGCTTTGTTGGACGCCTTCTACAAGGTTTTCTCGGGCAGCGATATGATGGCGTATTTGTCCATGATGTCAGTGCGCCTGATAGAAATGCGCCGTGTGCTGAAATCCACCGGTTCGCTATATCTTCACTGCGACCCCACCGCGAGCCACTACCTGAAAATTCTACTCGACACGATTTTCGGGACAAGCAGTTACATCAATGAGATCAGTTGGCGGCGAACCACCGCGAAAGCCGACTATGTCCAGGGCGCAACTCACTTCCCAAGAGTGCGCGATATAATTCTTAGATACGCCAAAGACCCGAAACAGCGACAGATCTTCAATCAGCAGTTCGCGGAATACGACAAAGAATACATAGCTTCCAAATATCGCCACCTTGACAAAGAAGGGCGCCTCTATCGGCTCGACAATCTCACGGGGCCCGGGGGAGCGGCGAAAGGCAATGCCCGCTACGAAGTCATGGGGGTCACACGGTATTGGCGCTATTCGAAACAAAAAATGGCGCAGCTAATTGCCGAAGGCCGTATCATTCAAACAAAACCCGGCACCGTGCCCCAATTCAAGCGCTACCTCGACGAAATGCCCGGCGTTCCCATCAGCGACGACTGGGACAATATTCGTCCGATCAACTCTCAGGCGCAGGAGCGCCTTGGTTACTCGACGCAGAAGCCCCTGGCTTTATTGAAGCGAATAATTCAGTCTTCGTCTAATCCGGGAGATATTATTCTCGACCCATTCTGCGGCTGCGGTACCGCTATCGAAGCTGCTCAAGACCTGAAACGCCAATGGATCGGAATCGATGTCACATACCTTGCCATTCATGTGATTGAGGGACGATTGCTGAAGTCGTTCGGACCATCGATTAAAGGAACCTACAAGCTATACGGTCGACCAAAGGACGCTGCTGACGCTAGGGCGCTAGCGGCTCGTGATTGGCTGGAATTTCAAAAGTGGGCGGTCTTCACGCTTGGGGGACTCCCCAAAGATCGCCCCGGCGCGGACGGCGGTATTGATGGCATTGTGCGCTATCACCGGGTTGGCATCGAACAGCCCAATAGGGCAGTGGTATCGGTTAAGGGCGGTCTTCACGTCGGCGTGGATGCCATTCACAAGCTAAAATCAGTGGTTCAGCGCGAAGGGGCCGAGGTTGGCGTCCTTGTCTGCCTATACTCGCCGACTGCACCTATGGTTCGAGAGGCGGCGTCAGAGGGTGAGGTGGGCCCGTCCTCGAAGAGAGTCTCGAAAATTCAGATAGTCACGGTCGAGCAGTTGTTCCAGTACTCCCCTGTCCATCTCCCAGGCATGTTAGACCCGCCTGAAGCAATGGCGCCACCACCATCACCCGCGAAACGCGGTCGCAAGCGGATTGAAGGTCAGACAGAGATGCTTTTCCCAATCGACGGGGCAAGCGAAGAACCCAAGCGCAAAGGCAATCGACCGATTCGAGCGGTTGACATTGAAGTCACTAGGTCGGCGTATACCCGCAAGAAATAGGGTCTTAAGGCGCGGCGGCGCTGTCGGACGTCACAAACCGCCTCGAAGAATCGAAGGAACTCCGCAAAAGCCTAGTCGACAGACGCTGAGGGTATCGTGAGAGATGCCTGACCCCAATCGGTGGGCTGTATTGGCGTCACGTTGCTGCTGGCGACGGAAAGGGGGTTTGATGCGGAAAAGGCGGCTATCCGCCACGGCGCCCCAAAAAGCGGACCGTCGGGTCACGTGAAGAGTTTCGGGCGCCGGCAGGCGTACGAAAGTCCCCGAGGAAGGAACCCGCGGGCCACAGGCGATGGCTATGGGGATTTCGATTTTCGGCAGATGTCGGCGATGGCGCGACCGCCGCCGCGAAGCGGCGGGTTTGATGCGGACGGACCGCTTCGTTGCGCCTCCGCGCGGTGTTGTCGGAACGGTGGGCGGCTCAACTCGGCTCTGTCGGCCTCGATGATCTCCATGGACGCGCGTCGATCCGTTGCCGGAGGCTGAGTGCCTGCGGCTGAAGGCTGGACCATACCATGCCGGGTCATGGACAGCTCCCCCGGTCCGGTCCCGGTGCGTTCGGCGGTCCGCGCGGCTGCCTCCACCGTTCGAACACCTCGATGACGATCATGCGGCCGCCGCAGCATGGGCATGGCGGACGGAAGTTATCTGGTTCCGCCGATGGATCGTTCGTGGCGGGAGGCGCGGCCGCGAGCAGTTGGCGGGCGAGTGCGAGGCAGTCCTTGCGGGAGCCGCCGGCAAGCAGGCCGTAGTGGCGGATGCGGTGGAAGCCGCGCGGCAGGACATGGAGCAGGAATCGGCGAATGAACTCGTCTATGGCGAGCGTCATGACCTGCTGCCGGTCGGCGCCGTTGCGACGGTAGTCCTTGTAGTGGAAGGTGACGCCGTCCTCGTCGAAACGGATGAGGCGGCGGTTCGAGATGGCGACCCGGTGCGTGTAGCGCGACAGATAGGCGAGCACTGCCTCCGGCCCGGCGAACGGCGCCTTGGCGTAGACCACCCAGCGCTTCTTCCGGACCAGTGACAGGTGGCGCAGGAATGCCCGCCGTTCCGCGAGATGAGCAATTGCGCCGAAGAAGGCGAGCCGGCCAGCGTCGTGCAGCGCGACCAACCGGGAGAGGAACAGGCGGCGGAACAGCTTGCCGAGCACGCGCACCGGCAGCAGGAAGGCCGGACGCGACGACATCCACCGGCTTCCGTCCGGCGCGATGCCACCGCCCGGCACGATCATGTGCACGTGCGGATGGTGTGCCATCGCCGAGCCCCAGGTATGGAGCACTGCGGTGATGCCGATGCGCGCCCCGAGATGCTTCGGATCTGCCGCGATCGTCAGCATCGTCTCCGATGCCGCACGGAACAGCAGGTCGTAGACCGCCGCCTTGTTGTGGAAGGCGATGTCGGCGACCTCGGCCGGGAGCGTGAAGACAACGTGGAAGTAGCCGACCGGCAGCAGGTCGGCCTCGCGCTCGGCAAGCCATGTCCGCGCCGTGGCACCCTGGCACTTCGGACAGTGCCGGTTGCGGCAGGAGTTGTAGGCGATGCGCCACTGGCCGCAGTCCTCGCAGGCCTCGACGTGACCGCCAAGGGCCGCGGTGCGGCAGTGCTCGATCGCCGACATGACCTTGAGCTGGGCGAGGCTCAGGTGCCCGGTATGGGCGGCCCGGTAGGCGGGCCCGGCAGCACGGAAGATGTCGGCGACCTCGATCGAGGCGCGCACGCTCAGCCGTCGGGTGAGATCTCTTCCGGCTTGAACAGGCCAAGCTTGTCGAGCGGGCTCGTGACGGTGCGCACCGTGCGGGTTGCAACCTTGGTGTAGAAGGCGGTGTTGTTGAGCTTGGCATGCCCGAGCAGGACCTGGATGATCCGGATGTCGGTGCCGTCCTCCAGCAGGTGGGTGGCGAAGCTGTGGCGCAGCGTGTGCGGCCCGACCCGCTTGGCGATGTCGGCCGCCTGCGCTGCCTCGACGACCACGCGATAGAGCTGGCGGGTGCTGATGGGCTTCATCGCATGCTGCCCAGGAAACAGCCAGCCGTCGCGATGCATCACGCCCTGCTGGCGTCCGACCTTCCACCACTGGCGCAGCAACAAGAGCAGGTCTTGCGACAGCATGGCGTTGCGGTATCGCCCGCCCTTGCCGCGCTCGACGCGCAGCAGCATGCGCTCGCTGTCGACGTCGGCGACCTTCAGCGTCGACACCTCCGCCACGCGCAGGCCCGCGCCATAAGCGACCGACAGCGCGGCCTGGTGCTTGAGGCAGGTGGTGGCGTTGAGCAGCCGGGCGACCTCGTCGCGGCTCAGCACCACCGGCAGTTTGCGCGGGTGCGCCAGACGAACGAGCTTGCGCGCCAGATCGGGACGATCGACCGTATGCGTGAAGAAGAAGCGCAGCGCCGACACGATGCTGTTCATCGTCGGCACGGGAACACCGTCGTCCTGCTGCTCGATCTGGAACCGGCGCAGGTCGTCAGTGGTCGCTGTGTCTGGTGAACGCCCGAGGAACGTCGCCAGGCGTCCGATGTCGCGGAGATAGTTGCGCTGAGTCTCCTGTGAGAAACGCCGCATGTTCATGTCGTCGATCAGCCGCTGACGAAGTGGACTGATAGGTGCATCAAGAACAGGATAGGGCATGGTCAGGCTCCTTGTTGAAGAAGCCTGTGATGCTCTGCCCCTGCCGAACCCCGCTCAACGCAGGCGCAACGACCGGTTCTTGATCTCAACCTCAACCGCGGGCGCCCATCCCGCGCAGCGGGTTCGTTCTGCGGTCCCATTGCTGCCTGTCTAGAATGCGCCTCATGGTGGTCGTTTCCGCAAACTTGCTTTGACCTAAAAGCCGACGTTCCGCGGAGGGGCTTGGACGGAGGCTTAACCCTACACTTCAGGATTACGCAGACCAGGAGACCAGGCCAACTGCCTGGCGCATCGATCCACATTTGCTGTGTTCCGCGGCCCCGCGTCTTGCAGGCAGGATTTGTCAACGAAACTAAACGCCTGCCACTCAGCGCGGTGCTGGATGGCGACGTAGCTACGATCGGAGCGAATTTATCGCCGTTTGAAGGTCCGCAACCACGGTGGGGATGCTAAACACCTTTGCTGTTATGCCCTCATGCGCCAGATCATTGCGAACGGCATAGTAGTCGGCGATCTTGGTGAAGTTTTGCGATCGCATATCGAGCAGCACGCGCACTCTATTCAAAAATGAGGTTTGTAGCTTTGTCCCGTTTAAGAGCGTCTCCCATGCTCGCCTATGGCGAAAGAGCGGCTTCCCGGTTCTGGCTTTTACGGCCGTATCTGCGCGGTCGGTGATGTATCGCTCAAATGTCCCGAAGATGATGAGAAAGTATGCGCCATCGTTGATACGGCGAAGTTCGGTGTATCGCGCTATGGCGTGCTGGTGATTGCGTGCCGTCGAGCGGAACAGTTTGCTCGCATAGTCTGTATCAAGCTGCGCATGCAGTTGACTTGCGAGAATTAGCTCTCTCATTTGATGGCTGCGATAAGCTGCTGTTGGTCAAGCCTCACCGCCTTCGAGCTTGGTGAGGAGTAAATCATCCAGATTGGGTCATTTGGCGTGTCGCTGGCGTTTATGATCGTCGCCCCGCCGCTGTGCGTGAGCACGTCGACTCTGCCGTTCGCGCCAATAACCCACAGACCAACAGGAAAAATTGTTGCAGCGACACGCGTCCCCTTTCGTATCCGCAACATGGGAAGCTTCACGGCGGCCACTGCAAAGCGCTGCATCATCTCTTCGTTCATCGAAACAGTCTGCGTCCGGTCGACCGAGTAACCGTGCGGTTCCACCCACTCCTCGATCTGGGTGAAGAGCGCTTCAACCTGCTCGACCCATCGGGCTACGCGCTCCTCCACCCTCGCGCTATCAAACTTCTGCGACGATCGCCGGTTGGAAATGTCCGGATTAACTCCGGTCTCGACCACGTCGGCCAAGCCAAATTGAGCGTCAGGCTCGTTCCTGCCCGCTGACCAGATTTGCAGCGTGAGACTGGCTCGGTCCAAAAGCCAGAGTTCCGTTCGATCGAACGGGTACCCCCGGTCGGACGGAAAGCGAGCCCACTTCTCCAGGGTTTTCCCCGGGCCGCTGCCGGTCTTGGTCGCGCTGCCCAGCTTGACCTGCACTGCCACGAACTGTCCGTCCGGGTCATTGTAAGCGAAGTCATAACCCGGATCATTGGTTTGCTCTTCCCTTTGATCGGGCATTTTTAAGTGCCCTTCATCGCCGCCAGACAGGATGTCGGATTCACGGAGATTGGGCAAAGTGCGGCGGGAACCGCCAGGCTCAAAAACCAGCTTGCGGTGATCCTTCAACAATAATCGAGGTTGTAACAATTGGCACCCCCAAGCACCACGTTAGCGCAAACTCGTCCCCCCGCGAAGATAGGACTCAATACATTCGGAGTGCCAGCTTGTCCGAGACGAACACCGCCAGCGTGCACCCTGGCGAGTCCGGTGATGTCGAAGCGTTCAAGATCGCGCTCGCCCCGCGCTGATGGTTCGTCTCCAAAAGATATTTGGCTCCAGTGACGGGGCTCACAGCGTCGATAATTCGCTCGTCAGGAGCGTTCGCCCGCGAAATTGATGAACTTCCAAGGTCGTCGTATCGTCTTGTAGACGACTCCTGTTGATTCTCTCGGCTCAGGAAGTCTTGGGGGAGTTCATGTCGAAGAAGATTGGGCGAGCGGATATTATCGGCGAGAAAGGCATCGCCCATATCCGCCAGATCGTATTGAGCATGGGTTTTATGTTCTACGAGACCGGCGGTGTCGAGGCTGGAATTGACGGTTACGTGGAGTTGCGTGACGACACTACCGGGGTGGTCAGCAATCTGAGTCTTCAGGTTCAAGGCAAGGCGACCGAGCGCAGCCGGTTGCAGGCGGAAACGGATTCTTCCTTTGAGTTTCCCGTTACGGATTCTGATATTCAGTACTGGATGCACGGAACGGCACCCGTCCTGCTGATCGTCGTCAAATTGCAGGATGGAAAGGCGTATTGGAAATCCATCAAGGATTGGTTTGGCAATGCTGAGAACCTCTCGTCCAAGAAAGTCGTCTTTGACAAACAGCAAGATGCATTCAACGTCGATGCTAAGAACGCGCTCGTTTCAGTAGCAGCCTCTGTCCGTCCAGGCTCAACAGGTCCTAGCGTACGCCTTCAGGAATCCTTGCTACTGAATCTGCTGGAGGTGGACTTCGCCAACACGATCTACTGGGCACCGACGGACCACGGCTCCGACAAATCATTCGGTGCGGCTCTGCGCAGTCTCGATGCCAAAGCACCCTCTGAGTGGATTGTGAGAGAAAACGCGGTCCTATCCTTCCATGACTTAGACAAGTGGCCCTGGAACAAGGTGTGCGACACCACCGCGCTCGAGGAGTTCGACACGTCCGAGTGGTCGGATAGTGATGACGACGATCGCGTTCGGGATTTCACCGCACTCTTGAACCGCACACTCGGAGAATTCACTCGACCAAACTTGTACAGGGATCGAGACTCAAATGTCCTTTTCTTCACGAAGCCCAAGAACCGCGAGAAACTGAACTACCCGTATCGGAGCCTACAAAACACCACCACTCGGCGCGTCGTCGGCCCATACGGCCGGCAGCGGTCGAACCCAGCCAAACCAGCATATTTCCGTCACTCAGGTTTCCGTGCGCAGTTCGTTTGTTACGCTAAAAAGTGGTTCGCAGAGGTCACTCCCACATATCACTTCACCAGAGATGGGTTTGAGCCTGACCTGCTGTCGGGAGAACACCTCAAAAAAATCAAGGAGCTTGAGAACAACGCGGCTGTGATGGGACAGTTTGTTATGTGGCGCGCGTTCCTGACCACCCACAGGGCCGGCGGAGATCTGCTTACAGAAGCTTATCCGTTCCTTCGCTTCCGTGAAACCGCCCCGATGGAACTGGAGGTAGGAGTGCCCGATAGGTTGTGGGCATCGCAAGAACCCAATTCCGCCTCGCCGCTCTTCGACTTCGACAAAATGCAGGAAGGGGTCGAATGAGACTATCTCACCTAGCAGAGCCAGAGTTGGAATTCGGAGGCGGGCTACGACACACCGATATTCGCTTCGGTGTTATGGACTACGGTCCGTTCGACTTGAATGCACAGAATGCACCCAAGCGCATCAAACTGGGAATCATCGGAAGCGCCGAAACGTTGGAAGGAACCGCGAAGTGGGTGCAGTCCTGCTCTGAAGGTTTCGAGGCCAAGCCGAGCAGACAGCCCAACCTCTTTCCAGCGTTTCCCGGTCTTCGAAACGATGAAACCTTTCACTGCGACTTCTTCACATCGAGTGAACTCCAGCGAAGCCTTCCTTCAAAAGAAATCGGAAGGTTGGCCGCGATCCCCGGGCAGAGAGAGGTCACCCGGGCTGTGGTGGAATCCATGGTCGAGGAGATCTCCGTTCTGGCCGAGCAGACGGTAAAGCCAGATGTGATATTGATAGCGCTGCCGGTAGATATCATCGAGAGAACGGTGAACGCGAGGGAGACCCTTGACGAGGACAAGGATGAGACTGAAGCGGGAGGAGACCTAGACTTCCGCGGCATGCTGAAAGCGGCCGCGATGCAGTTCCGTATCCCGATACAGCTGATCTGGCCTACGACGTACGATCCGTCGTACCGCATCTCGAGAAAGCTCAAGGAAAGTAGCCAACGGCGTACGCAGGATGCGGCAACCATCGCTTGGAACCTCGTGACTGCGATCTACTACAAGGCAGGCGGATTGCCCTGGCGCCTTGCGCGTGATGCACGTGAACGTAGGACGTCGTTCGTTGGATTGAGCTTTTACAGGTCTGTCGATGGCGACTACGTCCATACCAGCACAGCGCAGATGTTCGACGAACGAGGCGAGGGCCTCATCCTCCGCGGTGGCCGAATGGTGGAAAGCGAAGAAGATCGCTCACCCCACCTAACCGCGGAGGACGCGTATACCCTTCTCCGGGACTCTCTGAAGGTGTTCCGCAAACAGCATGATCACTACCCGGCGCGGGTGGTCCTTCACAAGACATCGAAGTTTGACCGCAACGAACTGGATGGCTTTCACAAAGCAATAGACGAGCGAGATATCGACTACGCAGACTTTATTTGGATTCGGAAGTCGATGACCCGTCTCTACCGACTCGGCGTTTATCCGCCGCTCAGGGGTAGCTTACTGCGGATCGATAAAGACCAGGCGCTGCTCTATACTAAAGGCAGTGTCGAGTTTTTCCGAACGTACCCTGGAATGTACATCCCAAGGCCGCTTCTACTTCGCTGTCAGGTTCTCGGCCAGCCTCTCCAGCACATAGCCCACGAGACCCTGGCACTGACAAAAATGAACTGGAACAACACTCAGTTCGACAACGGGCTCCCCATCACGATCGCAGCCGCCCGGCAAGTGGGGGAAGTTCTGAAATACGTCGGTGAAGATCAGGAGATAGCACCCCGGTACAGTTTCTACATGTAACTTGCCGATCCCAAAGCACGGCAACGTGCATGCGGACTAGCTAACGAGACGATCACTCGTCCAGAGTGGTACCGCCTCGGCCGTAGCACACTCCCTCGGATCATTTCATGTCTTTGAGCTTGCGGGAGTAGTTAGAGAGAAGGTTGGGAACCGACAATCCGTGGGCGTCGAGGACCTTTTGGATATGGGTCGCGGTGAGATCGTCGAGGTTCTGGTTTTCGAACGACTTGAAGAACTCGCGCGTGGCTTTGACCAGGTTCTTGAGGTCCGACTCCCGGACGCCTTCCACGTAATGGGTGAACGCCGCAGCGCTTTCGATCTTTCCGGCCGGATGGACAATGAGACGCTTGACCTTCATATCCTTGTAATGCTTGTCGAACCATGCGCTCGACCGGTTCATCTGCTCGGCTTCCCGCTTGTTTATGTCGGCGCGGGTCACGCCGACTTCGCTTTTGCATTCGAACAAGATGTACTGGCTGTCGTCCAACGCCCAGAGGTTGTCGGGGCCCTCTTTCCACTCTGTGTCCGGCCGCTCTCCGACGAAACCGAGAGCGAAGCTCAACTCGTTAAGCGCGGCCTCGAACTTGTCTGCCTTCGTTCCGAAAACCAGTCTGCCCAGCATGTCGGTGACCCCGACATTGAGGTCTGCATAATCGTTGTGGTTTCCGATCCATTTCTTGACGCGCTCTGCGCGGCCCTGGCTCACCACGGTGAGTTTAGTGACAGTGACACCCGACGCAGGTTTAAGCAGGAGCCGGTTGCGCTTGTGGGCAGCGATCTGCAGAACATCCGCTTCGGCGCGATTGGACAAGAAGTTGTAACGGGCCTGGGTTTGCAGATGCCAACCCTTCTCGTCGTCGTCAAGGGCGCCCATATCGATGATGGCCTGAACCATCTTAACGGCACCGGCGTAGTCGCCCCTTATATGTGCCAGTTCGGCATCCAACTCAGATTTATAGAGCTTCAAAGCCGTTTGATCGGAGCCGGCCACTGAAACCTTCTCCATTTGCTCGGCGTAGAACGCCTTCCAGTCGTCGTCGCGCTTGAGACATTTGCTCGCGAGATCGACAAAGGCCTGCAAAGGCTCTATGCCGTCCTCGATATCCTGCTTGGCCATATCGGTGATTTCCAGGCCGATCTCGATCTGCGTTGCCATTTGCGACGACAGAAACCGACGCGAAGACTTATCCCGAAGCAGTCTGACGAGGTCTGATCCGATGACGACGACGACCGAGTAATCCTTCTCGCCGCGCACGCTTCTACCCATGCCCTGCTCAACGGTGCGCACTGCACGCATTAGGGTCGCGGCGCTATGCGGACGGCATTGCTCTTCGTAGAGGTCTGTGAGGCTCTCGGCGTAAGGTTTTGAGTCGAAGACGAGGACGCGGCACGTCTTGTCCGGTAGATCAATCCCGTCATAGCGGTTCACGAGGACGACGGTGTCTTCGAATTCGCCTCGAGAAAGCGCGTCGATCACGGCGCCGATAGTCTCAGTCTTCGGGACTACGGCGCCACCGCTTTCCCAAGGCTTCGCCTTTTCGAAGCTGGGCACGAGCGCCACTCGTCCGTAAGTTCGCTTCTTCCCGCTCTTGGCAAATTTCTCGACGATCAAGCCGTGGTCCAGATCCTCGTGGATGAGCGACGGCAACAACACCATCTTTTCGCCCGACCACTTTTCCCCGTCGTACGTCAGCGGTTTGGCTATCGTTTCTGGCGAAAGCCGTAAGCCTTTGACGAGGAATGCGTCGTCGGTGACGGTGGCGGACATAAAGATGCGATGCCTGGCTTTGTCGAAAGAACCGAAAGCGTCGAGCGGCGCGATGTATGGCTCGATCTCGACGGCATTTCCTGAAATGACGCATTGGCAATGAGTTAGAATGTTTCTGAGCAAGGGCCAGGCGAACTTGATCGACTTGCGGTCAGAATATTTCGAAAGGATGCCGGCCACCTCGGCTTCCCGTGGAATCCACGCCCAGTAAGGCACCGGCAGGAACGCGTCTCGCTTCTCGTTCTCTATGTCGGCGTAGGTGCCCATGCCCTGTTGTTCTAGATCGGCGGAAAACAGCGCCTTCAAAAGGCTGTAGGCCTCCTCTTCGCGGGGGATGTGAATTCGGCACTGGTTGCGGATCGTGTCCGAACAGGCATGCGCGTCGTCCATCAACATCGTGTCGACTGGTACCGACTGCTTGTTGAGTCCGAACTTAGTCAGGCCGTTGAAGACCTTCTGCACTGACGTGACTAAGATGGACCGGCCGTCGATGAAATCCTCTGGCAGATCGCCTTCCGAAGTACACGTCCGTATTCCGAATTGGCGTGCCTGCTCGCATGTCTGGTCGACCAAGAAGTTGTTTGGGCAAATATAAATCACTGGTCCATGGCCGGCGTTCAAACGCGATTGCAGCATCAGGAGGCCGATCAGCGTCTTGCCCTGGCCCGTATGCAGCTTAACGATCGAGTCGCGCTTGTCAGCGTCGATCTCGAACCATTTCGTGAGCACAGCAATCTGGGCCGGACGCAAGGGGCCTTTGTCCGCCTCGCGATCCAAAGTGTCGTAAAGCTTGACGGGATCCGTCTGTTTCTCGACGACTTTACCGCCAAGCTTTTTCTTGAAGTCGACCATTTGCAATCACAAAAAAGAGGAGACACATCAACATCCATGTCGGGATTACACGCGCCAAGCACGATCGTAAACAGCCTATCCGAATTCTGTAGCCAGAGTAATTTCTGACTCGGGCGTCCGCTTGGGAAATCGGCCGGCTTGGTCTGAACGACCACAATGAGGTCGGACGCTGAACGGCAGCTTCTTGGGAAAACCAGCCGATACCTGACGGTCCGCTGACGTGAAGAGTTTCGGGCGCCGGCAGGCGTACGAAAGTCCCCGAGGAAGGAACCCGCGGGCCACAGGCGATGGCTATGGGGATTTCGATTTTCGGCAGATGTCGGCGATGGCGCGACCGCCGCCGCGAAGCGGCGGGTTTGATGCGGACGGACCGCTTCGTTGCGCCTCCGCGCGGTGTTGTCGGAACGGTGGGCGGCTCAACTCGGCTCTGTCGGCCTCGATGATCTCCATGGACGCGCGTCGATCCGTTGCCGGAGGCTGAGTGCCTGCGGCTGAAGGCTGGACCATACCATGCCGGGTCATGGACAGCTCCCCCGGTCCGGTCCCGGTGCGTTCGGCGGTCCGCGCGGCTGCCTCCACCGTTCGAACACCTCGATGACGATCATGCGGCCGCCGCAGCATGGGCATGGCGGACGGAAGTTATCTGGTTCCGCCGATGGATCGTTCGTGGCGGGAGGCGCGGCCGCGAGCAGTTGGCGGGCGAGTGCGAGGCAGTCCTTGCGGGAGCCGCCGGCAAGCAGGCCGTAGTGGCGGATGCGGTGGAAGCCGCGCGGCAGGACATGGAGCAGGAATCGGCGAATGAACTCGTCTATGGCGAGCGTCATGACCTGCTGCCGGTCGGCGCCGTTGCGACGGTAGTCCTTGTAGTGGAAGGTGACGCCGTCCTCGTCGAAACGGATGAGGCGGCGGTTCGAGATGGCGACCCGGTGCGTGTAGCGCGACAGATAGGCGAGCACTGCCTCCGGCCCGGCGAACGGCGCCTTGGCGTAGACCACCCAGCGCTTCTTCCGGACCAGTGACAGGTGGCGCAGGAATGCCCGCCGTTCCGCGAGATGAGCAATTGCGCCGAAGAAGGCGAGCCGGCCAGCGTCGTGCAGCGCGACCAACCGGGAGAGGAACAGGCGGCGGAACAGCTTGCCGAGCACGCGCACCGGCAGCAGGAAGGCCGGACGCGACGACATCCACCGGCTTCCGTCCGGCGCGATGCCACCGCCCGGCACGATCATGTGCACGTGCGGATGGTGTGCCATCGCCGAGCCCCAGGTATGGAGCACTGCGGTGATGCCGATGCGCGCCCCGAGATGCTTCGGATCTGCCGCGATCGTCAGCATCGTCTCCGATGCCGCACGGAACAGCAGGTCGTAGACCGCCGCCTTGTTGTGGAAGGCGATGTCGGCGACCTCGGCCGGGAGCGTGAAGACAACGTGGAAGTAGCCGACCGGCAGCAGGTCGGCCTCGCGCTCGGCAAGCCATGTCCGCGCCGTGGCACCCTGGCACTTCGGACAGTGCCGGTTGCGGCAGGAGTTGTAGGCGATGCGCCACTGGCCGCAGTCCTCGCAGGCCTCGACGTGACCGCCAAGGGCCGCGGTGCGGCAGTGCTCGATCGCCGACATGACCTTGAGCTGGGCGAGGCTCAGGTGCCCGGTATGGGCGGCCCGGTAGGCGGGCCCGGCAGCACGGAAGATGTCGGCGACCTCGATCGAGGCGCGCACGCTCAGCCGTCGGGTGAGATCTCTTCCGGCTTGAACAGGCCAAGCTTGTCGAGCGGGCTCGTGACGGTGCGCACCGTGCGGGTTGCAACCTTGGTGTAGAAGGCGGTGTTGTTGAGCTTGGCATGCCCGAGCAGGACCTGGATGATCCGGATGTCGGTGCCGTCCTCCAGCAGGTGGGTGGCGAAGCTGTGGCGCAGCGTGTGCGGCCCGACCCGCTTGGCGATGTCGGCCGCCTGCGCTGCCTCGACGACCACGCGATAGAGCTGGCGGGTGCTGATGGGCTTCATCGCATGCTGCCCAGGAAACAGCCAGCCGTCGCGATGCATCACGCCCTGCTGGCGTCCGACCTTCCACCACTGGCGCAGCAACAAGAGCAGGTCTTGCGACAGCATGGCGTTGCGGTATCGCCCGCCCTTGCCGCGCTCGACGCGCAGCAGCATGCGCTCGCTGTCGACGTCGGCGACCTTCAGCGTCGACACCTCCGCCACGCGCAGGCCCGCGCCATAAGCGACCGACAGCGCGGCCTGGTGCTTGAGGCAGGTGGTGGCGTTGAGCAGCCGGGCGACCTCGTCGCGGCTCAGCACCACCGGCAGTTTGCGCGGGTGCGCCAGACGAACGAGCTTGCGCGCCAGATCGGGACGATCGACCGTATGCGTGAAGAAGAAGCGCAGCGCCGACACGATGCTGTTCATCGTCGGCACGGGAACACCGTCGTCCTGCTGCTCGATCTGGAACCGGCGCAGGTCGTCAGTGGTCGCTGTGTCTGGTGAACGCCCGAGGAACGTCGCCAGGCGTCCGATGTCGCGGAGATAGTTGCGCTGAGTCTCCTGTGAGAAACGCCGCATGTTCATGTCGTCGATCAGCCGCTGACGAAGTGGACTGATAGGTGCATCAAGAACAGGATAGGGCATGGTCAGGCTCCTTGTTGAAGAAGCCTGTGATGCTCTGCCCCTGCCGAACCCCGCTCAACGCAGGCGCAACGACCGGTTCTTGATCTCAACCTCAACCGCGGGCGCCCATCCCGCGCAGCGGGTTCGTTCTCCGGCCCCATACAAGTCATTCGCTCGTCGCCCTTCGCGATGACACTTCTTGGCGCCCCAGTCTTCCAAGCCTGCAACGTTCACTGCATCGCACGGGCGCGTATATTGGGTATCTTCGATATTCTGAAACGTCACGTCATGCTGCTTCCATCTACTACTAAACAGTGGAGGCTGTGCCCGTGACACCGACGAAGCTCCTTGTCGGCCAGATCGTAGTTGTGTTCGCCATCGTCATCGTTGGCGTATGGGCGGCAACGCAATGGTGCGCCCACATGCTGGACTATCAGCCGCAGCTTGGCGCGCCATGGTTTGCCGCGGCGGCCCGGCCGATCTACAAGCCGTGGAAACTGTTCGAATGGTGGTTTCACTTCGACGCCTATGCGCCTGAGGTCTTCGACAAGGCCGGCATGCTTGCCGGAGCCAGCGGATTCTTGGGGTGTGCGGCCGCAATAGCTGGCTCCCTCTGGCGCGCGCGGCAGAGGGGGTTGGTCACCACCTACGGTTCCTCACGATGGGCCGCGGCTCGGGAAATCGAGAAGGCAGGCCTGTTTGAGCCGGCCGGCGTTTTCCTTGGCAAACTGAAGGATCACTATCTGCGACATGACGGGCCGGAACATGTCATGGCCTTTGCGCCGACACGTTCGGGCAAGGGCGTGGGATTGGTCGTTCCAACGCTTCTTTCCTGGACCGGCTCGGCCGTCATTCACGACATCAAAGGCGAGAACTGGCAGCTGACTTCCGGCTGGCGGTCGAAGTTCTCTTTCTGCCTCCTGTTCAATCCGACCGACTCGAGATCGGCGCGCTATAACCCGCTGCTGGAAGTGCGCAGGGGTTCAGATGAGGTCCGCGACGTTCAGAACATCGCGGACATTCTCGTCGATCCGGAAGGCGCGCTGGAGCGGCGGAATCATTGGGAGAAGACTAGTCATTCACTCTTGGTCGGGGCCATCTTGCACGTGCTCTACGCGGAAGAAGAAAAGACGCTCGCCCGCGTCGCCACTTTCCTGTCGGATCCGCAACGCTCGTCTGCCACGACACTGCTGCGGATGATGACCACCAACCACCTCGGCACGGCGGACAAACCTCGGGTCCATCCCGTCGTGGCCTCAGCGGCTCGCGAGGTGCTTAACAAATCAGAGAACGAGCGCTCAGGCGTTCTCTCGACCGCCATGTCGTTTCTCGGTCTCTATCGTGATCCGACCGTGGCCGCGGCAACATCGGCCTGCGACTGGCGCATTGCCGACCTCATGGATGCGGAACGACCGATGTCGCTCTATCTAGTGGTGCCGCCATCGGATATCTCGCGCACCAAGCCACTGGTGCGACTGGTGCTCAATCAGATCGGCAGGCGACTGACGGAGCGGCTGGAAGGTGACCCGAAGAAGAGCCGCAAGTACCAACTGCTCATGATGCTGGACGAATTTCCGGCTCTTGGCCGCCTCGACTTCTTCGAGACCGCGCTCGCCTTCATGGCGGGTTACGGCATCCGCGCCTATCTGATCGCGCAATCCTTGAACCAGATCTCCAAAGCCTATGGCGAGAACAACGCCATTCTCGACAATTGCCATGTGCGCATTGCCTTTTCCTCCAACGACGAGCGCACGGCCAAACGCATCTCGGATGCGCTCGGTACGGCGACGGAACTCAGGTCCATGCGCAACTACGCCGGCCACCGGCTGGCGCCCTGGCTCTCGCACGTCATGGTCAGTCGCCAGGAGACCGCTCGCCCGCTGCTGACGCCTGGCGAGGTGCTGCAGTTGCCGCAAGCTGACGAATTAATCCTTGTTTCGGGGTTGCCGCCGATCCGCGCCCAGAAGTTGCGTTATTATCAGGATCCGAATTTCACCGAACGGGTGCTGCCGGCGCCGGTGTTGCGCGACGGTCTGTACGCGGACTGTCCTGCGTCGCGCCCCGACGATTGGAGCGGACTAGTCCGCAGTGTTGACCGCCGTCTCGCTGCCGATGACGAAAACGCCGGCGAGGCAATCGAAGAAGAGGGCGGCGTGCAACAGCAGCGTCATCCAGGCCTGCCTGAAGAACACGTCGTCGTCTCTCAGGAGCCTGATCAAGACGACCTCTTCAATCTGGCGGACGATGACGCCGAGGCACTCGCAGACAAGCGCGTCATGGACCGGGTTTCCACCGCAGCCACCGCCTACGGTATCAACGAGGGAAGGGGCGACGACAAGGACATCATCCCCGGCTTCTAAGCGCTTTCGCAGCTCAGGCGTATCTCAGCGTAGATAACGCCCATAAGCGATTTTTCAGATATCGGCGATGTTCGTTCGCACCGCCGGCGCATCAGCGCCGGCCAGTCGGAACGAGCCCCATGAAGCCCCATCGCATTCGCCACCAGTTTCTGCTCGAACCCGAATTGAGCGAGAAGCTGGAAACGCTCAGCCGCAACCCGTCGACCACAAAATCGGCGATCGTCGCGAAAGCGGTCGAGGCCTTCATCGAGCGGCGTGGCGAGAACGAACTCGACAATCGTTATGGCAGGCGGCTCGACCGTCTTTCCCGCGACCTCGACCATATCCGAACCGATGTCGAGGTGATCCTGGAGAGCCTCGCACTCTTCATACGCTTTTCGATCACGCTTCATTCCCACACGCCGGTCCCGGATCGGGCCACACAGGCGATTGCCCAAGAGCGCTTTGACAAATTCGTCGAGCAGGTCGGTCGCCAGATCGCCTCCGGGAAGCGCTCGCTTGGCAACGGCAATGGCAATGGAGGCGAAGGATGAGCTCTCATCCCGCAGCCGACCACCGCCGCCGAGCCATGCTGCGCACAGCCATGGGCGCCGCGATCACCGAGGCCCTTTCCGATTCGACCGTCATCGAGGTGATGGTCAATCCCGACGGCGCGCTGAGGCTCGACCGGTTGGGAGAAGGCCGGGTCGATACAGGCGTGCATATGCATCCTTCCGAGGCGGAACGCATCATCCGGCTCGTCGCCTCCCATGTACGCGCCGAGGCGCATGCAGATAGTCCGATTGTCAGTGCCGAATTGCCATCAGGCGAGCGCTTCGAGGGTCTGCTACCGCCGGTCGTGCTGGCGCCATGCTTTGCCATCCGCAAGCCGGCAGCAAAACTCTACACGCTGGCCAACTATGTCGCCGATCGCATCATCCTCCCGCTGCAGGCTGATGCCCTGAGGAAGGCAGTGCGTGAGCGGCGCAACATCCTGGTCGCCGGCGGCACGTCGTCGGGCAAGACCACGCTTGCGAATGCGCTGTTGGCAGAAGTCGCCGAATGCGATGAGCGGGTGATCCTGATTGAGGACACCCGCGAGCTGCAATGCGCAGCCGAGGACTGTGTTGCCTTGAGGACGAGGCGGGGGTCGGTCACGCTTGGTGATCTCGTGCGCTCGACGCTGCGACTTAGACCCGACCGCATCATCGTCGGCGAAGTGCGGGGCGCGGAAGCCCTCGACATGCTGAAGGCATGGAACACCGGACATCCCGGCGGCATTGCCACGGTTCACGCCAATTCGGCACGCTCCGCACTCTATCGTATTGAGCAGCTCGCCCAGGAAGCCGTTGTCACCGTTCCCCGCCGGCTGATCGCCGATGCCGTCGACTTGGTCATCTTTATTGCCGGAAGAGGACCCGCGCGCCGCGTTGACGCGATCGCCGAGGTCACGGGTCTCGACGGCAGCGGCGATTACGCCGTCACCCCGCTCACACTTCCGCAACTCCAGCAGCTCTGAAAGGTCACCTCATGCGCAAGAAGCTTCGCTTTCTTTCGTTCGCCGCCGTCGCGCTTCTTCTCACGGCCCAGGCCCACGCTGCCGGCTCCGGCATGCCGTGGGAACAGCCGCTGCAGCAGATTCTGGAATCGGTGCAGGGGCCCGTCGCCAAGATCATCGCGGTGATCATCATCATCACCACCGGCCTGACCCTTGCCTTCGGCGACACGGCGGGCGGTTTCCGCCGGCTGATCCAGATCGTCTTCGGCCTGTCGATCGCCTTCGCGGCCTCGAGCTTCTTTCTTTCCTTCTTCTCCTTTGGCGGCGGGGCAGTCGTCTGATGAGCACCGGAGAGCAGCATATCGAAGGCTTCGAGGTTCTGGTCCATCGGGCGCTCACTGAGCCGATCCTGCTCGGCGGCGCGCCGCGGGCGGTGGCGATCCTCAATGGCACGGTGGCCGCGGCCATCGGCCTAGGCCTGCAGCAGTGGATTGCCGGTCTGATCCTCTGGATCGCCGGCCACACGCTCGCGGTCTTTGCCGCACGGCGTGATCCGGATTTTGCCAGCGTGCTTGTCCGTCATCTTCGTCAAAAGGGCTGGCTTGCATGCTGAAGCTTTCCGAATACCGCGGCAAAGCCGACCGGCTTGCCGACCATCTGCCGTGGGCAGCACTCGTCGCGCCCGGCATCGTGCTCAACAAGGATGGCAGCTCCCAGCGGACATTGCGGTTTCGTGGCCCCGACCTTGAAAGCGCGACCGAGGCCGAACTTATCGGCATATGCGCGCGGGCAAACAATGCGCTGAGAAGGCTCGGCTCCGGCTGGGCATTATTCTTCGAGGCCGAGCGCAGCGAAGCGCTGGGCTATCCGAGCTCGGCGCTTCCCGATGCTGCCTCATGGCTGATCGATGAGGAACGGCGCGCGGCCTTCGAGGGCAAGGTCGCGCATTTCGAGAGCATCTATCATCTGACCTTGGTCTTCATGCCTGGGCCCGATGGCCAAGCGCGCGCGGAAAGTGCTCTCGTCGACTCGCATGACTTGGGAGGGGAAAGAGACTGGCGCCAGGAGCTTGCCCGGTTCCGAGACGAGACTGACCGTGTTCTCGATCTTCTTTCGGGCTTCGTGCCCGAGGTGCGCGCGCTCGACGATGCCGAGACCCTGACGTACCTGCACGGCACGATCTCGACACGCCGTCATCCGGTCGCCGTGCCGGAAACGCCAATGTATCTCGACGGCGTCCTGGTTGACGCGCCGCTGACCGGCGGCCTAGAGCCGATGCTGGGTGACCAGCATCTGCGCACGCTCACAATCCTCGGTTTTCCGAACGTCACCCGGCCAGGAATCCTTGATGCGCTCAATAACCAGGATTTCGCCTATCGCTGGGTGACGCGCTTCATTCCACTCGACAAGGCGGAAGCCACGAAGACGCTGACTCGGCTCCGCCGGCAGTGGTTTGCCAAGCGCAAATCGATCGCGGCTATTCTGCGCGAGGTGGTGACCAACGAACCTGTGCCTCTCGTCGACAGCGACGCCGACAACAAGGCGCTCGATGCCGATGCAGCACTGCAGGCATTGGGCGGCGATCATGTCGGCTTCGGCTATCTCACCACAACGGTGACGGTGTGGGATCAGAACCGTAAAGCCGCCGCGGAAAAGCTTCGCGCCGTCGAGCGGATCGTCAACGGGCTCGGCTTCACCACCATTCGCGAAAGCATCAATGCCGTCGAAGCGTGGCTTGGTTCATTGCCGGGTCATGTCTACGCCAACGTTCGCCAGCCGCTCGTTCACACGCTAAACCTTGCCCATCTCGTGCCGCTGTCGTCCGTGTGGGCAGGTCCAGCGGAGAACGAGCACCTTGCCGAGGTCACCGGCGATTACGCTCCGCCGCTTCTTTTCGCCGAAACCAGCGGCTCGACGCCGTTTCGGCTTTCGACCCATATCGGCGATGTCGGCCACATGCTGATTGTCGGGCCGACCGGTGCCGGCAAGTCGGTTCTGCTTGCCCTGATCGCTTTGCAGTTCCGACGCTACGCTGGCGCGCAAATCTATGTCTTCGACAAAGGCAATTCGGCCCGCGCCGCCACGCTTGCCATGGGCGGCGACCACCATGCGTTGGGTGCGAATGGTGCGCTTGCTTTCCAGCCGCTGCGCCACATCAACGACCCGGCCACACAGAGCTGGGCGGCCGAATGGATCGCCGGCCTCATTGCCCACGAGAATGTCACCGTCACCCCGGAGGTGAAGGAGGCAATCTGGTCGGCGCTCACCAGCCTCGCCACCGCGCCGGCGCAGGAACGCACGCTGACTGGCCTGTCGGTCCTGCTTCAGTCCAATGCGCTCAAATCGGCGTTGATGCCCTACACGCTCGACGGTCCATTCGGCCGGCTGCTCGATGCCGATGACGACCGGCTGGCCATCTCGGATTTGCAGTGTTTCGAGACCCAGGAGCTGATGCACAGCCAAGGCGCTGTGCTGCCTGTGCTCACCTATCTGTTCCATCGTCTTGAGGACCGGTTTGACGGGCGGCCGACGCTGCTCATGCTCGACGAGGCCTGGGTCTATCTCGACAACCCGCTCTTTGCCGCCCGCATCCGCGAATGGCTTAAGGTGCTGCGTAAGAAAAACGTCTCCGTCATCTTCGCGACGCAGTCGCTTGCCGACATCGCCGGCTCTTCTATCGCACCCGCAATCATCGAGAGCTGCCCGCAGCGCATTTTTCTCCCCAATGATCGTGCGGTGGAGCCGCAGGCACGGGCAGCCTATGAGCGCTTCGGTCTTAATGAGCGACAGATCGAATTGGTCGCCCGCGCCATGCCGAAGCGCCACTACTATCTGCAGTCGCGCCGCGGCAATCGCCTCTTCGAGCTCGGGCTAGGCCCGATCGCTCTTGCGCTTTGCGGCGCCTCCGACCCGGCCGCGCAGACCCTGATCGACAATATTCTTTCCGAAGAAGGGCAGGGCAGCTTTGCCGCCCGTTTCTTCAGTGCGCGCGGCCTGGATTGGGCTGCCGAGCTTCTCCAGCAATTTCCTCAACCTAACAAGGAGCAATCGTCATGATCGGACGCCGCCTTTTTACTAGCCTGGTCACCGTTTCCCTGATCGCCAAACCGATGGCTGACTACGTCCAGCCGGCCTATGCGCTCATCGTGTTTGACCCGTCCAACTATACGCAGAATGTGCTGTCGGCAGCACGCGCATTGGAGCAGATCAACAACCAAATCCAGTCGCTTCAGAACCAGGCGACCATGCTGCAGAACATGGCGCGCAACCTTCAGCGCCTGGATTTCTCTTCCGTGGGCCAGCTTACCGGCTCGCTCCAACGGATTGACGGTCTGATGACCCAGGCGAGCGGCCTGAGCTTCGATCTCGACAAGCTGCAGGACCAGTGGCGCCAGCAATATCCGGAAAGCTACGACGCCACTATCAAGGTCAGCGATGTGGCGAGCGCCGCGCGCGAGCGCTGGCAGAGCGCCATCCAGGCGTTCCGCCAGACCATGAGCGCGCAGTCGCAGATCGTCGAGAACGTGCAGGCCGATGGCGACCTGCTTACCGATCTCGTCAATCGCAGTCAGGGCGCGGCAGGTGCCCTCGAGGCAAGCCAGGCTACGAATCAGCTGATCGCGCTTTCGACCAAGCAGCAGATGCAGATCCAGACGCTGCTTGCGACCCAGTTCCGGGCCGAGGCCGAGGATGCGGCGCGCAAGGCGCAGTCTGAGGAAGCCGCTCGCGAGACGACGAAGCGTTTCCTGGGCACCGGCACGGCTTATCCCGGCAACTGAGCGGCAGTTCTTCAAGACAACGAGGAAGGCGGCGACATGAACGACCTCGGAGTCATCGATCGCTTCATGGAGACCTTTACCCGCTACATTGACAGTGGGTTCGGTCTGCTTTCGGGCGACGTCGCCTTTCTCACCACCATTCTGATCGGCATTGACATCACGCTCGCGGGCTTGGTCTGGGCGTTCGGCGGCGAGCCCAACATTCTTGGCCGGCTTGTTCGCAAAGTGCTCTATGTCGGCGCCTTCGCCTTCGTCCTGAACAATTTCAAGAACCTCGCCGACATAATTTACCGCTCCTTTGCCGGTCTCGGCATCAACGCATCGCCCGGCAACCTGTCCGCCGACAGTCTCCTGCGGCCAGGCCGCATTGCCGCGGCCGGCTTCGAGGGCGCCTGGCCGCTCCTCAATCAAGCGAGCCAGCTAGTAGGCTTCCCCGAGATCTTCGGTAACGCGCTCACCATCTTCGTGCTGCTTCTGGCCTGGTTCCTGGTCCTCATCGCCTTCTTCATTCTTTCCATCCAGCTCTTCATCACCATCCTCGAGTTCAAGCTCACCACGCTGGCCGGCTTCGTCCTGGTGCCCTTCGCGCTCTGGAACCGCTCGGCGTTTCTGGCCGAGCGCGTGCTCGGCAATGTGATTTCGTCGGGTATCAAGGTGATGGTGCTTGCCGTCATCGTCGGCATCGGCTCCACGCTCTTTGGCGAGTTCGCTTCCGCCCTGCAGGGCCAGGAGCCGGACCTGGCGGCGGCCATGTCTCAGGTACTGGGTGCGCTGGCGCTGCTTGGGCTCGGCATTTTCGGCCCCGGGATTGCCTCGGGTCTTGTCTCCGGCGCGCCGCAGCTTGGCGCGGGCGCAGCACTTGGAACAACGGCGGCCGCAGCCGGATCAACGCTCGTTGCCGGAGGCGCCGCGCTTGCCGGCACGCGCATGGCGGCCGGCGGCAGTCTTGGTGCAATTCGTGCCGGCACAGCTATGGGATCGGCTGCTTCCACAGCCTGGCATATGGGCCGTGTAACAGCGCCTGACTCCGGCCTCTCCGGGGTAGCTGCTGGGCTGCAGGGTGTTGCGAGTGCCGCTGGCGGCGCCGCGATGCGGGGAATGCGATCCGCAGCAGAACCATTGCGCCGTAGTGCCGATGCCGGTCGTGAGGCTGCCTGGACAGCGACCGGCGGCACGCCGACCAGCTCGATGAGCGGAAGCTCTCCAATTATTACAGCTCCCGCGGCCGCGCCTGCCTGGGCAAGGCGTCTGCGTTCCGAACAGACAGCCCGTGCCCATCGGCACGCCGCCATACAGGCGGTGCGCGATGGCGACCGGGGCGGAAGCGGCGCCAATCCCTCTCTCAACGACAAGGAAGATTAGATGCTCTTCAAGCGACCCGTTCAGCGTTACGGAAAGACGCCCGAACCCGTAACACCCTACCAGAAGGCCAGCCAACTCTGGGATGAGCGCATCGGCGCGGCGCGCGTGCAGGCCAAGAACTGGCGCTTCATGGCCTTTGGCTGCCTGGCTCTGACGACGGGGCTTTCCGGTGGGCTTCTGTGGCAGTCGATGCAGGGCCGCGTCGTGCCTTATGTCGTCGAGGTCGACCGCTTTGGCGAGGCGCACGCGGTCGCGCCGGCAGTCCAAAACTACCAGCCCGACGATGCCCAGATCGCCTGGCATCTCAGCCGCTTCATCCGGAATGTTCGTTCGGTTTCCACCGATGCGGTTCTGGTGCGGCAGAATTGGCTGTCGGCCTACGACTTTGCCACCGACCGAGCGGCGCTCTTCCTCAACGAATATGCCAAGGCGAACGACCCTTTCGGCCAAATCGGCACGCGCAGCGTGTCAGTACAGGTGACCAGCGTGGTCAGGGCTTCCGACAGCTCGTTCCAGGTCAAATGGACCGAGCAGGTGTTCGAGCGCGGCAGTCTCGCCAGCACGACGCGCTGGACCGCGATCCTCACCATCGTGATCCGCCCGCCGAAGAACACCGATCAGCTGCGCAAGAACCCGCTCGGCGTCTTCATCAACGCCATTGACTGGTCGCGCGAGCTCGACAGTGCCGCGCCGACATCCCTTTCCCCTAAGGAGCTCGCCAATGACAAATAGACTTCCATCGCTCCGCGCCGCCTTGATCCTGTCGGGGTCGGCTGCGGTTCTTTCGGCCTGTGCCTCGAAGCCAGTGCCGCCGCCTCAAATTTCCTATGACCACGAGGACTTCAAACCAGCCGCGATCGAGAAGGCGCCAGAGAAGCTGGTCAAGGTCGTCGAGGTGCCGAAACCGCTACCGTTACCTGGTCAGTTGATGCCCGCACCCGGCAAGCCCGCCTCAGATAAGCGCTCGCCGGAAGAACAGGTCGCCGATGCCAACAAGGCGGCGACGCAACAACCCACCAAATTTGGCTATGTCAATGCGGTGCAGGTTTACCCCTTTGCCGACGGCGCGCTCTACCAGCTCTACGCCGCGCCGGAGCGCGTCACCGATATCTCATTGCAGCCGGGCGAGAAGCTGACCTCGGTCTCAGCCGGCGATACGGTCCGCTGGGTGATCGGTGACACCGTTAGTGGCTCAGGCGATGACCAGCGCACTCATGTGCTGGTGAAGCCATTCGCGCCGGGGCTAACCACCAATCTGGTCATCACGACGGACAGGCGATCCTATCACCTGCAGCTTCAAAGCACTGAGAAAACCGCCATGGCGGCGCTCTCCTGGACTTACAGCGAAGACCAACTCATGGCGCTTCGGCGGCGCAACGCTCAGGCCGAGGCTGAAATGCCCGCTGCGTCGAATGTGGCACTCGAAAACATCCGCTTCCGCTACTCGATCACCGGCGACACGCCACCGTGGAGACCGACGCGCGCCTTTGATGATGGAAGCAAGGTCTATATCGAATTCCCGCGCCGTATCGACCAAGGTGAGGCACCGCCGCTCTTCATCGTCGGAGCCGACGGGGACAACCAGCTCGTCAATTATCGGATGCACGGCAACTACTACATCGTCGAGCGCCTCTTTGCCGCGGCTGAACTCCGTCTCGGCGCCAAGCAGCAGCAGGTGGTGCGCATCACCAGGACCGACGGACGGCAACTGCCGCGGCGGATATCGCTCTTTTCGCGTTTTGGCAGGTGAGAGGAGGCTCATGACCGACACGTCCCGCCCCAATGTTCCGCCCAAACTCGATCCCGAACAGCTGCAGCTGCGGGCCTCACCGCGCCGGGCCGTGCGCTTCAAGCGCGGCATAATCGTCGCGATCGCAGCTGTTGGCTCCGGCACCATCTTTGGCGTCACGATGATGGCGCTGCAGGGGCCGGCACTGCGCCTGAAGCAGCAGGCTGAAGAGCTTTACAGCACCGACCGCAACCCGACCGCCGAGGGACTCGAGGCGCTCCCCAAAGACTATTCCGGGATCAAGCCGAAGGTCCCAGTGCTTGGGCCGCCGCTGCCCGGCGATCTCGGCCGCCCTATCCTGGAACACCAGCGCCAGCTCGGTATTGCGCCAGGGCAGGATGTTTCCGCCGAAGAGCAGCGTCTTGCTCAGCAGGCGATCGAGGCGCGAGAGTCGCAAGTCCTCTTCCGCATCGAAATCCGCTCCCGGCAAATGGACGCCGCCGGTAATGGGCAAGGAGCACGCCCGCCGCTTGAAACGCTGCCGGCCCAATCCGATGCCGAGCGTATGAGAGCTTCCGTGGCACCGGCCGAGGGCGACCAGAACAACCAACAGCGCAAGCTCGATTTTATCAGCCAGCGGAACACAAGCGGGATCTACAATCCGCATGCATTGCAGACGCCGGCCTCGCCCAATCAGATCATGGCCGGCAGTGTGATTGCGGCAAGCCTGATTACCGGCATCAATTCGGACTTGCCCGGCCTCGTCGTCGCGCAGGTTACCGAAAATGTGCATGACAGCGTCACAGGCAGCATCCTGCTGATCCCTCAAGGCTCTCGCCTGATCGGCACCTATGACAGCGTTGTCGCCTTCGGACAAAGGCGCGCTCTGCTGGTCTGGCAGCGCATTGTGATGCCGGACGGAACATCAATCGAAATTGACAATCTGCCCGCGACGGACACCGCTGGTTTTGCGGGGCTTGAGGACAAGGTGGATCTCCACACCTGGCAGCTGATCAAGGGCATTGCGCTCGCCACCTTGCTGGGCGTGGGCACCGAATTGAGCTTTGGGGAAAATGAAAGCGATCTGGTCAAGGCGATCCGTGAATCAACCCAGCAGAATGTCAGTCAAGCTGGTCAGCGCATCACTGAAAAGAACCTGAACATCCAGCCCACGATCACCGTCCGCCCTGGTTGGCCGTTGCGCGTCATCGTGCACAAGGACCTCGTGTTGCGGCCATACACTGGGTGAACAGGAGGAATTCATGGCTAATCTGAAACTCGGAAAACTTCCGGACCGGACACCTTCGAAGATCACTATCACCGTTGGCGCCGACTTAAGCCAAGCACTCAACGACTATGCTGCACTTTACCGTCAGATCTATGGCGAGTCCGAAACCGTGGCTGAACTGATCCCCTTTATGCTGGTCGGGTTCCTGGAAGGCGACCGGGCGTTTGCCAAGGCCAGAAAGGAAGGTCTGCCGGCCGTCGACATGCCAGAGAAAAAGCGGTAGCACCCAGGTTCACAATCCAAGTAAAGCACACCGATTGTTCAAGTTCGATTGCTCTGCCGACACGGCACTCAGGAGGCAATCTCAAGTTCTGCGTGAGTTGACATTTTAGCGCTGCCACAGACACGGCTTGCAAGCGGGATCCGCTCTGCAGGATTTCGGTGACGAGCAACCGTTGCCATGTCTGCCGTTGAGGAATGGTCAATCTGCACCCAACACATCATTCATTTTGCTTAGTAGCTGCCGAGCGCGTTGCGCACTAGCGACTACCACGCCTATGTGCAATTAAGGATTCGGTTCAGGAAAGCTCACATGCGAACGGTCGTTTTGAGCATTCAGCCCAAATGGGCTGCACTAATTCGCTCTGGCGAAAAAACGATCGAGCTAAGGCGGCGCTTCCCTCGCTACCTTGCCGGTTCTGACGCGTACCTCTACGAATCCTCGCCGAATTGCAGGCTTACCGCAATCCTACAAATGGGCGCGATTCATGAACTTCCGGTCGAGGAACTTTGGCGCGTGCATGGCAAGGCATCATGCGTTGATGAGCGCCACTTCGCAACATACTTCCAAGACCGAGACGCCGGTTTTGGTATCGAAATTCTTCGACACCTGCCTCTAGTCAAAGATTGGCGCCTGGACCGTTTACGCCACGACTTCAGCTTCACGGCCCCCCAGTCTTGGGGCTATGCATCACCTCGATTGGTCAATGCGATTGGAACACGCCCATGAGAGTTTTCGTCGCGGGGCTTTCAAAATCGGGTAAGACGACCCGCTCTCTGCACGCTGCCGAGCATATCCCGGAGCTAGAGTATGCCAGCATCAGTCAGCTCTTGAGGGCGGCTGGCGGCATCCTGCCAGTCGCTACACTCGCAGATGGGCTCACCAACCAACGCATGGCGGCAGAAGCTCTATCGGCGTATCCCCGATCAAAGACGCATCAGATTGTTGATGGCCATGCATTGGTCGAGACGCTAGAGGGGCCACTGCTTGTTCCGGACTCGTTCTTCGACGAAATCGCGCCGGACCTTTTGATCCATATCCTGGATGGTCCAGAACAGATCTTAGCGCGGAGGGTGCCCGGCGCGAACTTTGCGACCACAGCCGAGATCGCTGCGCTTACCGCGTTAGAGCAAGCTGCCTGCGAACGGCTTGCAACTCGGCTTGGCACCCCACTGGTAGCACTGGAGGCTCCGACGCTCGATGAGTTTAGGTGGACGCTCGAAAGCCGGTTGTCGTTCGATCATTGACCAGAAATCCCGACAGATCCGTTGAAGACATACTCGACTCGATTTGATCGATACAGGCTTGGATAAGTTCTGGGTGCCGAAAAACTCCACACGCGGAGTAGCCCGGCAAACTCTGCGATCCGCTCTTCGGGCACGGTGAAAAGCGGGCGGTCGGAATCGAGCCAGTCAAATGCATAGCGAGCCAACGATTTCGCAACTCCACGCTCGCGCAAGGCAGGCTCGACCCAAAGCGTGCAGAGCTTGTGCTCCGCCTCTGAGCGCTTGCAAATGGCTACGCCAGCAAGCGCGCCTTCAACATATGTGGTTACGATATGGCGCTCCCCGCTGTGGAGCCCTGGAATGACCCTGCCGAAAAACCACGGCCGAAAATTCGGGTAAAACCCGTGAACGCCAGCCCGCACCAGCCAATCATAAATCGAGCATGGATCGCTGGGCATGTTCGGCTGAGCAACGGGCCCAGAAAGGATGTTTGCGAAGCCTGGCTCGTTTATCATAGGCACGCTCCCCGCATGATTCGTGAACCCCACCTTAACGGCGGGCGCTGAAAAATCCGATAACCCATTCGAGTGGATTTGACCACCGTCGGCCAAATCGGACGATAAAAAAGAGCAAAAAGACCAGGAAGAAAAAGATCGCAGCGTTGACGGCAGCAGCCTGCCACGGGTCCTTAATCTCCCACAGCATTCCAACCAGGGCCGCCAAGCCTGCTTGCGATGCACTTCCCATTGCACCCAGTGCAACAACAACCAGTGCGTAAATCCAGAGGCGGCCAGTGTAGTAAGCACGAAAAGTCGCGAGCGCGGTGAAGCTGTCGACCGTAGATTGAGGCGGGGCGACCGAGCTCCAATGATAGATTATCATGTTCTGTGCGTTGAATTGCGGTTCATCTCGGAGATACCGTTCCCAGATTCGGGTTCCAGCCGACGCATTTTTTTGAAGCCAGTATGGGATTGTGTCATTTCCACGGTCATATCCCTGATCAGAAAATAATGAACAGCAGACACATCGATCAGATCTGCCCCGCCGCTCAATCGTTCCAGGATTGCGGCCGAAAAATTGCGCCGCTCGTTTAGACGGAATTCGACGATTTCGCTGGTGGAGATCGTGCTCAGGAAAGCAGAGTCCTTGGCGTCGACTTCAGAAACGAATCCGTTCATGATGTGGAAGGGGACTCTTATTCGGAGACGAATATACTGATCGCCGATTTTGGCCCGCATTCGGTCAAAAAATTGATCGCGGAGCATGATTACAGAGCCGGCGTCACCTCCTTTCCCGATTGTGGTCAGACTTCGGTCATCTCTTGAGCAGCGTGAAACATAGAATTGCACCTTCTTCGGTTCGTTGAGCGCCGCGAACGTTTTGCCGTTCTCTTGGACCTCCCCTGCCGACAGCGTTTCATTGAAGATTGCGGATAACGTCGATGAGTCGTGCATCACATCGAACAGGTCGAAAATATGGTCGGACTGAATCTCGAAAGGGAGGCTGATCGACAGCGTCCGGAGCGATCTCATTTCCTGGAAGCGAAAGCCGATATCCAAGAGATGAAAGCGCCTCTTGGCCGAGCGCCTCTCGCCCTTCCATATGTTAATGTGGACCTCGACGCGTGGCGCATAGCCGTTGGCGTCGTCTGCAAGCGTGTCATGCCAAATCGCGATACTGCCCCGCATTTCATCCCTATAGCCCGTTTTTGTTGTGTGACGCGCACCGCCAACTCTGCAAAACAAATCACAAGTTCACTAACTTTTCCGCCATGTACTTATGCATTTGCCTCGACCGCCAGCAAAAGGGACAAAGCGGCCATAAAACGTGACGCGGCGGTCTCCAATCAGCACGCGCGGACTGGCAACCACTGGGTGGCCTATCGTTGGCGAACACGACGGCCCTGCCCGATGCCAAGGGCGTTTTGAAATCTATCATCATTACTTTTTAGGCCGTGCGGTTCGCCGCCCAAGTGAGAACGTACGAGAAACACGAACTGGCGAACCAACTGCCATCGTATAGCCTTCTCTTAAGAAAAAATTCTCCCTCCCGTACAGTTCTGGCTTTTTTTCGAGCGTCAGAATGATTTTCGTCGGTTGGGAATTCGTATCGGCGTTTGATGAACGGTCGCTGTTGGGTTCAAAGTGGACGGTCGCGACGGTGTATAGACAGCAGGCTTGCCGCGTCTCCCGATTGAGATCACCCGCGGCGTTTTGCTCTCGAGTTCATCCAGATAATCGGCCCACCATTGCATCATCCTCACGCGCTCTTCCCAGTGCTCTGCTCGGGCGTATGCGCGCCGAACGTCGTTGTTCTCAATGTGGGCCAGCTGTCGCTCTATGGCGTCCGGATGCCACTTGCCGCATTCGTTCAGCAGAGTTGATGCTGTTGCTCGAAAACCATGCGCGGTTGCTTCTTCCTTGCCGTAACCCATACGGCGCAGCGCGGCGTTAAGCGTGTTATCGGAAATCGGACGCGAAGCCGATCGAACACTAGGAAACAGCAGCGATCCACCACCAGAGATTTCTCTCAGTGAAGTAAGGACGCTGATCGCCTGCTTTGATAGGGGTATGCGGTGCGGCCGTCGCATTTTCATGCGTGCTTCAGGGATGGTCCACACCGAGTTTTCAAAATCGAACTCTTCCCATTCACCGGCGCGAAGCTCGCCGGGGCGGGGAAACAGCAGCGCTATCAGCTTCAGACCGGCTCGGGTTGTAGGCTGTCCGTCAAATGCATTGATCGCCCTCAGCAAACCGCCCAAGGCTTTCGGATCGGTAATCGCGGCGCGAGACGTTACCGTCGGACTGATGAGTGCGCCTCTGAGGGCGAAGGTCGGATCTGTCTCGGCGCGTGCGGTCGCGATTGCGTATCGAAACACGCTGCCGATGGTGGAGCGCAGTCGCCTGGCCGACTCGTATCGACCGCGAACCTCCACGCGACGGAGGGCGGCAAGGATGGTGGCCGGATCGATCTCCCGAACGCACTTGTCGCCGATTGTCGGATAGGCAAAGTCGAGCAGCCATTTGACCTTGCTGATCGTCCGGTCGGCACGTCCCTCCTTCTTAAGCTTGTCAACATATTCGCCCGCGATTGAGCGAAAGGAGTCCTTTGCCGAATCAGCCTTTTGTAAGCTGCGTTCCTTTCCAGGGTCGACGCCAGCTAGCAGGAGCCTTTTAGCATCGTCGCGCGCCTCCCGTGCCTCGGCGAGAGAGATAAGGGGATAGCTGCCCAGCGCGAGCAGTTTCTGCTTGCCGTCAAAGCGGTAGGCGAGCCGCCATAAGCGGGTTCCGGTGGGCTGCACCCAAAGCTGGAGCCCGCCACCATCGGACAATTTCAAGAGCTTGGAAGCTGGTCGGGCGTTTCGACATTTTACGTCGGATAAGGCCATCTCTGGAACATCCTGTTGGCTGCTTCGATACCAACAGGTTGTCCGATACCAACAAAAATACCAACCCACCGGCCAGTTGGACCATATACGCCGAAAATCCGGGCAACACGCCCCGATACGCCGTCCGCGTCAAAAAAATAAACGATTTCAGCCATTTATGGGGCCGTGGGCGTAGAGGCTTCGGCGGAAGGGCATGCCGGGAGAAGAGGGGATGGTGCCCAGAGGCGGATTCGAACCACCGACACGCGGATTTTCAGTCCGCTGCTCTACCAACTGAGCTATCTGGGCCTGTTCCGGCAAACGAAATCTCATTTGGCCGGATTTCATCGAGGCGCCGTGGGCGTCCCTTGAAAGCGCGTGGGTTATAGCATGGGAATTCGGCCTGTCCAGCGCCCAGATGGCGATTTCAGACAGGAAAGGCGATGCCGTGCGACGGCCGCTTCCGATGCCGTGGCGGCAGCCGGAAATGGCAGCCAGTGCGACGCCATTTCGTCCGGCGGCGTCCTTATCGCGGGCCGCAACCGTTCGACCCGTCTTTAGCCGGCGATCAGGTCGGCAATGCTTTTGCGGCAACGGCGCGGGGCATGCCTGCCGCCGCCTATCTGGCGCCGGTCACGCCCCGGCGAAAATCGGAGGGCGACATGCCGGCCAGCTTGCGGAATGACTTGTTGAAGGCGCTGAGCGAGCCGAAGCCCGAATCCATGGCGACGCGCAGCACATTGGCGTCCTGATGCATCAAAAGCGCTTGCGCATAGCTCAGCCGCAGCAGGTTGACATATTCGTTGAGCGTCATGCCGGTCGATTTCTTGAACAGGTTCATCGCATATTTGGGATGGATATCGGCGGCGGTCGCTATGTTCACGCTGTCGATCTCGTAGAGGAAGTTCTCGGCGATGAAATCGCACATTCGACCGACATTGCGGGACGACTGCTGGTCGAAGGGGCTGCCCGTTTCCTGCCCGGGCGCGGTTTCCGGCACCAGACGATAAGGCTCGAATCGCACCCGCTCCAGCCTGAGCAGCAACTCGTTCACGGCATGCTCGATCATGGCCGGATCGCCCGAACGGAAATAGCGATTCCAGCGCTCGAAATTATGGTGGTCCGCCGGATCGGTCGCGCCCGTCACCAGCGTCGCGCCGGTCATCAGCCGATGGCGGACATCCGTCGGCAAATGCAAGCGAAAGAAATGCACCAGCGGAAGATGCGCGCCGGCATAGATGGCGTCGTCGGAGAGATCGGTCATTTGGTGCGGCAGGCCGCCCCAGAACAGACACATGTCGCCTGCCGACAGTGCGATCTCATGTTCGTTCATGCGGTAATGCACGCTGCCGCGCACGATGAAATTGACCTCGACCTGGGCGTGCCAATGCGGCTTGAGCATCACCAGCGGATGGTTATGAAACATCTGCAGGGCAAGCGGCAGGCCCTCCACGCTGCTGGCGCCAGGCTGATAAAACGGCCGTTCCGGCATCTTACTTTCCGCCAATTTTATATTCCCTTTGACGGCGACACGCCTTGCCCACTGCATAGTCTAGTGCCCGTCCATAAACGGTAAGCTGCTGAAATTACTGGAGGAATCACCAAATTTCCGCAGGAAAGGCCCGACGGTTTC
>NZ_JAMYMV010000033.1:0-67115 GCF_040318715.1 Mesorhizobium sp. M1050
AGAGGTCCTTTCAGAATCGATTTCCGCACACCACACAAGAGTCCCTTTGTACTCATGTGCGATTCCCCTGCCCCTTGTGGGGAGGGTCGCGAACGAAGTGAGCGGGGTGGGGTCAGCGCGGCGCTCTACGAGGACCCCCACCCCGTCTCACGATCTTCGCTTCGCTGCGATCATGAGCCGACCCTCCCCACAAGGGGGAGGGTGAGCAAATCTACTCCCCCGCCAGCTTGCCGGGCTCGGAGTGCATTCGGCGCACACGGCGCACGCCCCACCAGACCAGCAGGATGGCGACGGGCACCGAAGCAGCAGTGATAACCTCCGGCGCGAAGGCATGGCCGAAGATCGAGGCGCCCTTGGCGACATAACCGATGAGGCCGACCACGTAATAGGAGACGGCGGCGACCGAGAGCCCTTCGACGGTCTGCTGCAGGCGCAGTTGCAAGCGGGCACGGTTGTTCATCGAGGCGAGCAGGTCGCGGTTCTGCTTCTCGACCTCGACATCGACCCAGGTGCGCAGCAGCGTCGTGGCGCGGGTCAGTTTTCGCGATAGATTGGCTTGCCGCTCCTCAACCGAACGGCAGGTGCGCATGGCCGGTGCGACGCGGCGCTGCAGGAACCCGCCCCAGGTGTCGTAGCCGGGCACTGCCTCTTCCTCGAGCGCTTCCAGCCGCTCGACGACGATGCCGTCATAGGCGCGGCTGGCGCCGAAACGGTAAAGGCTCGACGCGGCGTCGGCTTCCAGTTCCGCGGCGAGTTCGGTGAGATCGGCCAGCAAGGTCTGGCTGTCACGGGTTTGAGCGACCTTCATCTCCAGCGTGGTCTGCGCCAGCCGGTCCTCGATGCGGCGGGCGCGGCCGGACAGGTTCAGCGCCAACGGCAGGCCGAGCATGGCCAGCGTGCGATAGGTTTCGACGTCGATCAGCCGCTGCGACAGTGCGCCGGTGCGCGCCGGGGTCAGGCCGCGGTCGAGCACCAGCATGCGGGTCATGCCGTCGCCATCCTGGCGGAAATCGGTGACGATGGCGGCGTTGCCGCGCTCGACCAGCGAGTAGCACAGGCTGGTGGGATCAAAGCTTGCGATCAGCCTTTCGCTGACCTGCGTCCACTTGCGGATTTCGAGCCGAATACCCGAAATGACGGTTCCCGGCGGCGAAAACCCGTTGCCGAATGGCGAATCTTCCGGCGTCCTGCCGCTTTCGGAGAGCGGCCCTTCCCACAGATAGGTCGAGAATTCGGTGTGCCGCTCCCAGCGCAGCGAACCCTTGCCCCACTTCATGGCATGATGGCGGGCCTGCCGGTCGGGTGCGGCGATGCCGAGACGTCGCGACAGTTCCGAAAGCACCGCGTGGTCGACGCCGGAACCGCCCTCGGTCATGAAGGCGAGCTGCACCAGCACGCGCGGCTTCTCGATCAACGGATGCGGCCGGGCATGGACCTCGCCGAGCGCGCCGGGCCGGCCCTCATGCGCGGGAAACCCCATGACGCTGCCTTTGGCGCGCGGCTGGAACTCGAGATTGGACGGGTCGTCTGACACGGCGTGTTCCCCGGGGTTTCTTTGAACCCTCTTGCACTCGCGTCCCTCTAGAGCCAATAGCCCGGTGACGCAAACAACAAAGTTTAGCCGAAGATGACATGGTGCCCGGCGGCAAAATCGACATGCTTCGGCCAATTGGATAAATAATTTGACCAGTTGGCGACGCAGGCTTTATCCTGCGCGACAGCGGGTCACCTTCCAGGCATCGAGTTGAGCGACATTTTTTCCAGGATCGAGCATTCGCGCACCGCCGACGAGGTGGTGCAGCAGATCGAGAGCCTCATCCTCGAAGGCGTGCTGCGCACCGGCGACCGGTTGCCGGGCGAGCGCGAGCTCGCACGCCAGTTCGACGTGTCGCGGCCGATCCTGCGCGATGCACTGAAGGCGCTGGAAGGGCGCGGCCTTTTGACGACAAGGCCCGGCGGCGGCACGCATGTCGCCGATGTCATCGGCCAGCTGTTCACCAAGCCGGTGACGGACCTGATCTCGATGCACCGCAAGGCTGTGATCGACTATCTGGAATACCGCCGTGAGATCGAAGCGGTGGCGGCCGAATACGCGGCGCGGCGCGCCACTCCAGACGACATAGCCCTGCTCGACAAGATCATGGCACGCATGGACGACGCGCACAGGACCGGCGACTTCGACGACGAGGCTGACATCGACGTCGAGTTCCATCACGCGATCTGCGAATGCGCGCACAACATCATCCTTTTGCACACGCTGCGATCCTGCTACCGGCTGTTGTCGGAAGGTGTGTTCCAGAACCGGCTCCTGGTGTTCAGCGTGCCTGGCGCGCGCGAGGCGCTGCTTGCGCAGCACCGGGCGATCCATGCGGCGGTGAAGGCCGGCGACCCGGCCGCTGCCCGGCAAGCAGCGATGGACCACATCACCTATGTCGAACGGTCGATGGCGGAGGCTGAGCGTAGCGGCGACTGGCAGCGCGTCTCGCGGCTGAGGCTGAAGCAGCGCGTCGACGCCACCGACACCGAACCTGCACGCAAACGCTCCTAGCAATCGAAAACGGGAACCCATGAGCCAGATCCTGACCATCGCCGATCTCAAGGACCTCGCGCGCCGGCGCGTGCCGAAGATGTTCTTCGACTATGCAGATTCCGGTTCGTGGACCGAAAGCACGTATCGGGCCAACGAAGAGGATTTCCAGAAGATCAAGTTCCGCCAGCGCGTCCTCGTCGACATGGACAACCGTTCGCTGGCATCGACGATGGTGGGCGAGAAGGTATCGATGCCGGTGGCATTGGCGCCAACCGGCATGACCGGCATGCAGCACGCCAATGGCGAGATGCTGGCGGCGCAGGCGGCGGAAGAGTTCGGCGTGCCGTTCACCTTGTCGACGATGAGCATCTGCTCGATCGAAGATGTTGCCTCCGTCACCACCAAACCGTTCTGGTTCCAGCTCTATGTGCTGCGCGACAAGGATTTCGTGCTCAACCTCATCGACAGGGCGAAGGCAGCGAAATGCTCGGCGCTGGTGCTGACGCTTGACCTGCAGATTCTCGGCCAGCGCCACAAGGACATCCGCAACGGGCTTTCGGCACCGCCGAAGCTGACGCTGACGAACATCGTCGACATGGCCATCCGCCCGCGCTGGTGCGCCGCCATGGCCGGCACCAAGCGGCGGACCTTCCGCAACATCGTCGGCCACGCCAAGGGCGTCGGCAACATGTCCTCACTGGCATCGTGGACGACGGAGCAGTTCGATCCGCATCTGTCGTGGAAGGACGTCGCCTGGATCAAGGAACGCTGGGGCGGCAAGCTGATCCTCAAAGGCATTCTCGACAAGGAAGACGCGCTGATGGCGGCCAAGACCGGTGCCGACGCGATCATCGTTTCCAACCATGGCGGACGCCAGCTCGATGGCGCATCCTCATCGATCGGCGTGCTGGAAGAGATCGCAGATGCGGTCGGCGACACGATCGAGGTGCATATGGATGGCGGCATCCGCTCCGGCCAGGATGTGCTGAAGGCGCTCTGTCTCGGCGCCAAGGGCACCTATATCGGCCGGCCATTTCTTTATGGCCTGGGTGCGCTCGGCAAGGGAGGGGTTACCAAGGCGTTGGAAATCATCCGCAAGGAGATGGACATCACGCTGGCGCTGTGCGGAAAGCGTCTGGTCACCGACATGGGCAAAGACCAGCTCCGGCGTTAGAGCTGTCGTCGTTTCACGAACGCAGAAACGCTCTATCTCTTTGTTTTGTCGCAGTTCCCAAGGGAAAGCGCTTTGCGCTTTTTCCGGGAAAAGCGTTTCACAATTTTCTTGGAACTGCTCTAGAGTTCCGTGACAGCCTGATCACGGAGACAATGAGAAATTGGCGGAAACAGGTATCCACTTTCTCGACGCGCATGGGCCGGAGGAGGTGCGTGTTTATTCGATTGGCGACGTGCATGGCCGGCTCGACCTGCTGGCTGCCATGCATCAGCGCATCAAGACCGAGATCGAGACGCAGGCGCCCGCCGACTGGCGTGTCATCCATCTTGGCGACTATGTCGACCGCGGTCCAGATTCAAAGGGTGTCATCGACTTCCTGATCGAAGCGCGGGAGCGCGACCCGCGCCATCTGATGCTGGCCGGCAATCACGACATCGGCTTTCTCGATTTTCTCAATAGGCCCGACCCGGACGGACTTTTCATCCGGTTTGGCGGCATCCAGACGGCGCAGTCCTACGGCGTGGCGATCAGCGATAGCGCCAGCGCGTGGTTCGGCAAGGCCGAGGCGGCCGTGCGCAAAGGACATCAAGCTCTGGTCGAGGCCGTGCCGCAAAGCCACGTCGACTTCCTGCGGTCGCTGCCGTTTTCAGTGACGCTAGGCGATTTCTTCTTCTGCCATGCCGGCATCCGGCCGGGCATCCCCCTGGAAAGGCAAAACCCGCAGGATCTGATCTGGATCCGCGACGTTTTCCACGATCACACCGGCCTCTATCCGAAGATCGTGGTGCACGGCCACACGCCGGTACCGGAGGCGGAAGTGATGGCCAACCGCGTCAATGTCGACACGCTTGCCTGGCAATCAGGCATGCTGACCGCGCTCGTCGTCGACGGCTCGGACAAACGTATCCTGACGATGACGATCAAGAAACCTGGGAAAATAGGGGAAGCTTGACCGCTGCGTGGCCGAGGACGCTCGGTTTTAGTGCAGCGAGGCGGTCACGCCGTAGCCGTCGACGGCGTTGTGGTTGTTGGCCGCGTCCGCGGCATAGATGCCCAGACCGCAAAGCACGATGGCGGACAACATGGCAAAGGACAGAAGCGCTGCTTTCACGGAGGTCATCTCTTGTTGAGCTTTCGGCATCTGTGCACGAGGCGGTTACCAATGCGTTGAAACGGAGAATTCGCTTCAAAATTTCGACGATTTTGCGCTTCTAGGCACGTTCTGTATCGACGGTGTGTCGCGCCGGTCACACCAAAGGTTCATCGCGGTTGCACAAAAGATGCGGAGCGCGCGCCTTCTAGGATAGCGGGCGGACACAAGCCAAGGATGAAAGCGGTTTTCCCCAACGGTTTCGCCACCGCGTGCCAATTATGTCACGCGGCGAGGCCCTGAGGGACGGATGCTCAGATCGTCGCCACCCAGGCACGAGCGATGGCGAGGCCGGCAGCGTCCGCGTCGGGCCCGTTGCGGGCCATTTCGCCGTCGAGCGTGCCTGCCCAATCGGGGTGGCGCGCGGCGATGATCGGGGCAAAGGACGTGCTCCAGTCCTTGACCATGGGGCGGTCGGCCTCGAAATGGAACTGGAAGCCGTAGACCGCGCGGCCGACGCGAAATGCCTGGTTTTCGGCGACATCGTTGCCGGCTAGCCGCACGGCGTTCTCCGGCAGCACGAAGGTGTCGTCATGCCACTGGAAGATCGGGAATTGTTCGGGCAGCGCGCCCAGCACCGGATCGGCCTTGGCGTCCAGCGTCAGCGACACGCCGCGCCAGCCGAACTCGTTGGCGCCGCCGATGCGGTTCTCGCCGCCGAAGGCACGGGCGACGAGCTGGCCGCCGAGGCAGATGCCGAGCACGGCGCGATCCTTGTCGGCGAAATCGCGGGTCAGTTGGAGCAGTGCCGGGAAATAGGGGTACTCGTCATCGGCCAGCGCATTCTGGCCACCGCCGAGGACCACCATGGCATCATGCCCGGCCGCGTCATCCGGAAGGGTGTCGCCCTTGTAGGGGAGACGCAGATCGAGATCGGCGCCCGCCTCCGCAAGCGCGGCGCCAACCTGACCAAGGCCGGTATTGTCGTAGTTCTGGACCACCAGCACCCGCATCGCAAAACCCTGCTGACATGAAAATGATGCGACGAGCGATATCATGCCGTCTGTATTGCAGCCAAGATGGGTATTGCGGGAGAAAACTATGCCACTGCAGAACCGGGTCGATCCGTTCGGTGTCATCCACGCCGTACCCGAACGCGGGCTGTTCACCGGCAATCGCGGCATCATCCACGATCCCGAGACGAAGACGCTGTTGAAGAAGCGCTGGGCGCTTCAGGCCTGGATCATCTGCGTCTGCCAATTCCGCAATGTGCGGCGCGAGCCGATGGGCCGCAACCGGGAGGGCGGTAGAGCGGGGTGGACCGAGCTGTTCTTCCTCGACGAGGTGACGGCATTGGCGGCCGGGCATCGCCCCTGTTTCTTTTGCCAGCGCGAACGGGCCAAGGATTTCGTCGGTCGCTTCGGCGAAGCTTTCGGCATTGCCGAGCCGCGCGCGCCGCAAATCGACAAGCGGCTGCACAAGGAGCGGCTGGCGTCGGGCGGCCGGCTGGCGATGGTGGCCTTTGAGGAGCTTGCCGGCCTGCCGGACGGCGCCCTGGTCGCGGATGGCAGCGACGCTTATGCCTTGCGCGGCGGCAAGCTACTGCGTTGGTCTTTTGGCGGATATGGCCCACCCGCCGATTTCGCCCTGCTCGAAGGCAAGACGCTCTCGCTGCTGACACCGGCCACGACGCTTGCCGTGCTGCGGCAAGGCTTTCGACCCGTATGGCATCCGTCGGCAGAGGCTTGACGCCGGCGGCCGGCTCGCTCATTCCTCGCCAATGCGCGCCAACTACAAGATGCAACGTCTCTTCGTGCCCGACGATCTGCGGCCAGACATCGAATTTGACGCCGGTCAACAGCAAAGCCACTATCTCCTGCATGTGCTGCGGCTCGGCGAAGGTGCCGAAATCCTGGTGTTCAACGGCCGCGACGGCGAATGGTCGGCGGCCATTGCAGTCAAGACAAAAAGGGCGGTGCGGCTGAAAGTGTTCGTGCTACAACGGCCGCAGCCGCCGCTGCCCGACCTCGTCTACTGCTTTGCGCCGCTGAAGCAGGGCCGCCTCGACTATCTCGTACAAAAAGCGGTCGAGATGGGCGCCGGCGTCCTGCAACCGGTCATCACCCAGCACACGCAGGTCGCAAAGCCATCCATCGATCGCCTGCGTGCCAATGTCGTCGAGGCTTCCGAACAATGCGGCATCCTGGCGGTGCCGGAGGTGCGCGAAGCGGAAAAATTCGAGCGTTTGCTGACCGGTTGGGACAAGGAACGGCGGCTGATCTTCTGCGACGAGGATGCCTCGACCAACAATCCGCTGCCCGCGCTGCAGGCGGTCAAGGAAAAGAAGCTTGGCCTGCTGGTCGGGCCGGAGGGCGGTTTTTCCGACGACGAGCGCAAGATGCTGCGCGCCCTGCCCTTCGTCACCGCCATTCCACTCGGACCGCGCATCCTGCGCGCCGACACGGCCGCGGTGGCCGCGCTCGCGGTGATGCAGGCGACGGTTGGAGACTGGTGAGACGTCATCTCTCGCAAGGGACGGAGAGTGCAGCACCGTTCAATTCCTGTTCACCTGTGGCTCAGGATTTTTCGCTTGCTCGTCTGCTGACATTTCGTCCATTTAGCGCCGGCGATCGTCCGATCGTCCTATAGCGCCACGCGTCCTTTCGGACACACAAAGGACGCTGTAGCATTTCATTGGGTTCATGGTCCTTCCGAAAATCGAAAGCAGATTTTCGCGGTCATGTGCTGAGGGCTTACAAATGGCGCGCGATACTACCGATTTCCGCCCGATCGAAGGTGTCGACGAACTCGTCGAGCATCTGGCCGAAGGCAACAAGCCGCGCGACAAGTGGCGCATCGGCACCGAGCACGAGAAATTCCCCTTCTATGTCGACGGCAACGCGCCTGTGCCCTATGGCGGCGAGCGCGGCATCCGCGCCATCCTCGAAGGCATGCAGTCAAAACTCGGCTGGGACCCGATCATCGATGACGGCCGCATCATCGGCCTTGTCGAACCGACCGGCCAGGGTGCGATTTCGCTGGAACCCGGCGGCCAGTTTGAGCTTTCCGGCGCGCCGCTAGAGACGATCCACCAGACCTGCCGCGAGGGCAATGCCCATCTGGCGCAGGTGCGCGAGATCGCCGAGCCGATGGGCATCCGCTTTCTTGGCCTCGGCGGCAGCCCGAAATGGTCGCTGGCCGAGACGCCGAAAATGCCGAAATCGCGCTACGAGATCATGACGCGCTACATGCCCAAGGTCGGCACCAAGGGCCTCGACATGATGTACCGCACCTGCACGATCCAGGTGAATCTCGACTTCGAGAGCGAGGCAGACATGCGCCGCAAGATGCAGGTGTCGCTGAAGCTGCAGCCGCTGTCGACGGCATTGTTCGCCAATTCGCCTTTCACCGAAAGTCACCCGAACGGCTTGCAAAGCTGGCGCGGCGACATCTGGCGCGACACCGACAACCAGCGCTCGGGCCTGCTCGAATTCTGCTTCTCGCCCGATTTCGGTTTCGCCGACTATGTCGAATGGGCGCTCGACGTGCCGATGTATTTCGTCATCCGCGACGACCACTATCACGACATGACGCACATCACCTTCCGCCAGTTCATGGCCGGGGCCGCGCGCAATGAAGTGCCGGACGGGCTGCCGACAATGGGCGATTGGGCAAACCATCTGTCGACGCTGTTCCCGGACGTGCGGCTGAAGCGCTTCCTCGAGATGCGCGGCGCCGACGGCGGGCCGTGGCGGCGCATCTGCGCATTGCCGGCCTTCTGGGTGGGGCTTCTCTATGATGAGGCAGCGCTGGACGCCGCCGAAGCGCTGACTTCCAGTTGGACCTATGAAGAAACGCTGGGGATGCGCAACGCGGTGCCGGAACAAGGCATTTCCGCGCCCTTCCGCAACGCCACGCTGCGCGAAATCGCTCGCGACGTGCTGGTCATCTCGCGCATGGGGCTGAAGAACCGCGGCAAGAAGAACCGCGACGGCTATGACGAGACCTCCTTCCTCAACACTTTGGACGAGGTCGTCGCCCGCGGCACAACCAGCGCCGAGGAGATGCTGTCAGCCTATCACACGCGCTGGGGCGGCTCGATCGAGCCGGTTTTCATGGAATACGCCTATTAGGCCTCGGATATGACGCAGCCGATCGATCGGCAAAAGCCGCTTCAATCGGAAGTCGAAACAAACTAGGCTTCTTCGGCGAGGATTTCCGGAGGAGACGCCGATGCCTACCTTGTTCGACATGCTGACGCAGGCCCAGAACGGCAACGGCATGCAGGCCCTTGCCCAGCAATACGGGCTTTCGATGCAGCAGACGCAAGCGGCGGTTGCCGCATTGCTGCCGGCCTTTTCGCAGGGGCTGCAACGCAACACCGCCGACCCCTATGGGCTCGGCGCCTTCATGACGGCGATGGCCAGCGGCCAGCACGCCAAGTATTTCGAGGACGCAACCAGAGCCTTCTCGCCGCAGGGCGTCGATGAGGGCAACGGCATTCTCGGACATTTGTTCGGCTCGAAGGATCTATCGCGCGCCGTCGCCAGCCAGGCGGCGCAAGCGAGCGGCGTCAGTCAGCAGATCCTGCAGCAGATGCTGCCGGCGATCGCCTCGATGGTCATGGGCGGGTTGTTCAAGCAGACGACAAACCAGATGCGGGCCGCCGGCGGTTTTGGCGGCGGCGGCAACAATCCGCTCGGCGAGATAATCGAGCAGATGATGCGGCAAGGTGGCGGCATGCAGGCCCCGGCGCCGCAGCCCCAGAACCCGATGGATAACCCGCTCGGCAAGGTTTTGCAGGACATGTTCGGCGGCGGGGCGCCACAGCCGCAGAGCCAGCCGCAGCCGGCACCCAATCCCTATGGCGACAATCCGCTTGGCAAGGTGCTGCAGGACATGTTCGGCGGCGGCGCACCTCAGCCGCAAAGCCGCGCGCAGCCGCAGCAGACGCAAAGCCCCTACGGCGACAACCCGCTGGGAAAAATCTTCGAGGAGATGTTGCGGCAGGGCGGAGGCGGCTTCGGCATCCCGGGCGGCCAGCCGGCGCCGCAACAGCCTCAAGCGCCCCCACAGCAACGTCAGGCACCTCAGACCAATCCGAGCGGTCGGCCGAAGAATCCGTTCGACGACCTGTTCGGCAAGATGTTCGAGACCGGCGCCCAGCAGCGTGACGACTACCAGAAGGGCGTGGAAACGATCTTCGACCAGTTCAAGCGCGACATGGACCGGCGGTAGTCGACATCCGTGGGTAAGAGACTGGAGCAGATGCGCCGCAACCCGCGCGGCGACTGGTCGATAGCCGATGTAAAGGCGGTTTGTGACGAGGCTGGTGTCCAATGCGTGCCGCCAAGGTCAGGCGGCTCACACTACAAGGTCTATCATTCGGCAATAACCGATATTTTGACCGTGCCTTTCAAACGGCCGATCAAACCCGTATATATTCGAAAGCTCGTGGCATTTATCGACGAGGCAAAGAGACATGATGGACAGACTTGAATATCCCGTCGTCATTGCGCCACTTTCTGCAGAGGACGGAGGGGGGTTTTCGGCTTTGGTGCCTGATCTGCCAGGCTGCGTGAGTGACGGCGACACCCCTGAAGAGGCCATCGCGAATGTCCAGGACGCCATAGCATCTTGGATAGAGGCCGCGCACGAGCTCGGCAGATCGATACCAAGGCCATCGCGAAAGCTGGCATTCGCCTGACTGCCAAAAGAAAAGCCCGGTCCTGGGAGGACCGGGCAGAGTGCAGGCGGCCGGCGGGGATCCGGCAGGGAGTGGGGCCTGCATACTTTTCAGTCGCGCCGAACCTCTAAAAGGTTCAAAGCAACCTGAACAACAAGCTGTCGATCAAGCGACCTTGCGGGCGAAATCCTCGATCGTCTCGATGCGATCGCTGGCGATTTCGCGCAACATCGCCGTCGGGTCGCGGCCAAACGGCACGTCGATGGCGACATGCAGGTCGGCGCGCGTCAGGCCGATATCGGCGAGTTCGGCGTCCGACATCTCTCCCAGGCGATAGAAGGCGCGGCGGTTTTTCCAGGCGCGGTAGACGTTGGAAATGGTGTTTGCCACGCGCGTCGCAACGGCCGGACGCGAGGTGATGCGCGAGGTCTCGGTGGCGAAATCAAACGTGGTCATGTCGGTCTCCTTCAGACTCGAACGAGCAAGGCCAGCAATCGGCGCTGACAACAGCGGCGGTTCCGGTCCCAATTCACATGCTTTCATGTGGACAATGCGAATTTGACATGATGCGATTGATTAATCCAACGAATGTTTCTAATCTTAGGCATCAACACTAGTGATGGATCATATCGATGAAATCGCCTCTCGATCTCGATCAGTTGCAGACCTTCATCTCGATTGCCGACACCGGCAGCTTCACCAGAGCGGCCGAAGAGGTGCACCGGACGCAGTCGGCGGTGTCGATGCAGATGCGCCGGCTGGAAGAGCGGATCGGCAAGCCGCTGTTCGAGAAAGACGGGCGCACCAACAGACTGACCGAGGAAGGCGACAAGCTGCTGTCCTACGCGCGCCGGCTGCTCTATCTCAACCGCGAGACGCTCGCCGCTTTTGATGATCGGCGGCTCGAAGGCACGATCCGCATCGGCACGCCGGACGATTATGCCGACCGTTTCCTTCCGGAAATCATGGCGCGGTTCACGCGCTCCAATCCGCGCGTCGAACTGACTGTCATCTGCGAGCCGACACCGGGGCTTGTCGAGCATATCAAGCGCGGCAATCTCGACCTGGCGCTGGTGACGCACAACGACGTTCGCGGCCAGTCGGAGGTGGTGCGGCGCGAACCGCTGCTGTGGGTCACCTCGGCCAACCATGCAACGCATGAACAGGAAACGCTGCCGATGGCCTTTGGCCGGCCGAACTGCATCTGGCGGCGCGCTGCAGTCGATGTGCTCGACCAGCAGAACCGCGATTATCGCATCCTGTTCACCAGCTTCTCGGCCACTGTCATCACCGCCGCGGTGCTTTCCGGCCTGGCGATCTCGGTGCTGCCGGAATGCGCGCTGCGGCCAGGCATGCGGGTGCTGGGTGAGGCCGACGGCTTCGGCGCCCTGCCCGATTGCCGTATCGGCATCATGCGCGGCCAGACGTCGCGACCCGAGATCGTCGACGCGCTCGCCCGCCATATTTCGGAAAGCCTCGACAATATTTCCGTGCCGCTCAGCGAGGACACCGGGACATTCGATTTCGCAGCGCTCGCCTTCACGAAGCTGCGGAGAAGCAAGCCGAACCAGATCCTGCCCGGCTGGTAGGCGGGTCAGGCATGCGGGTTATGAATGCCTGGCCGAGAGCGGCCACCTTGACGCGGGCGCCCAACCGTCCCCCAATCGGCCGATGAGCGACGCATCATCCGAATCACGCACCAACGCCACCGAATACACGGTGAGCGAGATTTCCGGCGCGCTGAAGCGCACGGTCGAGGACGTGTTCGGCAATGTGCGGGTGCGCGGCGAAATCTCGGGCTATCGCGGGCCGCATTCCTCCGGTCATGCCTATTTCGCGCTGAAGGACGACCGTGCCCGGCTCGACGCCGTGGTGTGGAAGGGCACGATGAGCCGGCTGAAGTTCCGCCCCGAAGAGGGGATGGAGGTGATCGCCACCGGCAAGCTCACCACCTATCCCGGCAAGTCCAATTACCAGATCGTCATCGACAATCTGGAGCCAGCCGGCGCGGGCGCGCTGATGGCGCTGCTGGAAGAGCGCAAACGGCGGCTGCAGGCCGAGGGCCTGTTCGACACCAGCCGCAAGCGGTTGCTGCCGTTCATGCCGCGCGTCATCGGCGTCGTCACCTCGCCGACCGGATCCGTCATCCGCGACATCATCCACCGCATCAAGGACCGGTTTCCGCTGCATATCCTGGTCTGGCCGGTGCGCGTGCAGGGCGAAACGTCTGGCGCGGAAGTGACTGCGGCGGTCAACGGCTTCAACGCGCTGGCCTGGGACGGTGCCATCCAGCGCCCCGATCTGCTGATCGTGGCGCGCGGCGGCGGCAGTCTCGAAGACCTCTGGGGGTTTAACGACGAGGCGCTCGCCCGTGCCGTTGCCGCCTCCGCGATTCCGGTGATTTCGGCTGTCGGCCACGAGACGGACTGGACGCTAGTCGATCTCGTCGCGGATGTGCGGGCACCGACCCCGACCGGTGCGGCCGAGATTGCAGTGCCGGTGAAGGCGGACCTTGAAGCCACGCTTGCCAGCCTCGGCGCGCGGCTCAAGGCGGCGGTCCTGCGCAATTTCGAACGCAAGCGGCAGGCCGCCCGTGCGGCCGCCCGTGCTCTCCCCTCGCCCGATCAATTGCTGGCGCTGCCGCGGCGGCGCCTCGATGATGCGACATCTAGGCTCGGCCGCGGCCTGATGGTCTCCACCGAACGAAAGCGGGCACGATTCTTCGCTGTAAAGCTGACACCGGCGATGCTGTCCCAGCGCATTGCCGAGGTGCGGCGCTCCAATGAGCGCAATCTTTTAAGGGCACAAGTGGCGCTACGCGCGTTGGCAAGAGCCCGGCGGGCGGAATTAAATCGTGCGGCGGACCAGTTGCCGAAATGCGCCAGGGCATCGCTGCAGCGGCACAGGCAGCAACTGGCTTTGCTGCAAGGCCGCATCACGATCGATCCCACAGCGCGGCGGCAACGCGTGCAGAGGGATTTGCTGACAGCTTTAACAAGACGCGGAACGCAAGCCGTGGGGCTCAGGCTGGAGCGCCTGCGCGGCCGCGTGGTACAAGCCGAAAGGCTGATGGCGACGCTGTCGCACAAGGCGGTTCTGGCGCGCGGCTTCGCCTTGGTGAAGGACGCCGACGGAGCGGTGATCAAGCAAGCATCTGAGGTAGCGTCGGGAATGGCGCTTTCGCTTGAGTTCGCGGACGGCACCGCCGATGCGATTGCAACCAGCGGCACGGCAAAACCGAAAGCGGTGGCCAAACCAGCAGCCAGGGCCAAAGTACCAGGCAATCAGGGATCGCTGTTCTGATGCCATGACCGACAATCCGAACCATCTGGCAACGCCTTCAGGCAAACCCCGCGCGCGAAGTTTTGGCATCGTCTTCGACGGGACGCCCGGGCCGTGCAACGCGATCACCGATGTGCCCGGAGTGGCGGTCGGTTACGCGACGCTGATTTCCGGCGACGGAGCGCTCGTCGTCGGCCAGGGTCCGGTGCGCACCGGCGTGACCGCGATCCTGCCCAGGCCGCGCGCCGATCTTGCCACGCCGGTCTTCGCCGGCATCTTCAGCCAGAACGGCAATGGCGAACTGACCGGCTCGCACATCGTCGAGGAAACCGGCGCTTTCAACTTCCCGATCACCATCACCAACACGCATTCCTGCGGTGTCTCACGCGACGGCACGCTGCGCTGGATGCAAAGCGTGCTGCCGGCGGCGCTCGACAGCGCCTGGGGCCTGCCGGTAGCGGCGGAGACCTATGACGGCTTCCTCAACGACATCAACGGCCACCATTTGACTTTTGAGCACGTCGCCCAGGCTCTTGACGGTGCGACCAGCGGACCGATCGAGGAAGGCAGCGTCGGCGGCGGCACCGGTATGATCACCTTCGGCTTCAAGGCAGGTTCAGGGACCGCGTCGCGCGTCGTCGAATGGCAAGGCCATGGCTACGCCGTCGGCGCCTTCGTGCAGTCGAATTTCGGCAAGCGACACAATTTTACCATTCGTGGTCTGCGTGCCGGGCTGGAACTCGTCGAACCGGCGATCCGCGAAGGGGCGCCGCGCGCCGAAAAGGGCTCGATCATAGCCGTCATCGCCACCGATGCGCCGTTCCTGCCGCACCAGATGAAGCGGCTGGCACGCCGGGTGCCGCTCGGCGTCTCCATGACCGGCGGCTTCGGCTACCACAGCTCCGGCGACATTTTTCTCGCCTTCTCGACCGCTAATCCCGCAGCGGCTCTGGTACCGTCAGGCACCATCGCCAGTGCCGAGTTCATCCCTGACACAGACATCGATCCGTTTTTCGACGCGGTGATCCAGGCCGTGGAGGAAGCGATCCTCAACGCGCTGGTCGCCAATGACGACATGAGCGGACGCGACGGCAATTTCGTGCCGGCGCTGCCGAAGGCGTGGCTGAAAGAAAAATTTGGCTGAAAACCATCGTTGAAACGAAAACGCGGGCCAGCAAGCCCGCGTGTTTCAGATGAGGTCCGCCCCCTATTCCGCGGCTTTGCTGGACGCCTGCTGCTGCTCGTCGGCCTCGGCCGCTTCCTCTAGCCTGGAGGCGATGAGTTCCTTGATATCGCCGACTTCCTCCTGGATATCCTCCAGGGGTATGCCGACTTCGGCTGCCTTGGCAGCGCACTCCTTGGCCAGTGTCTCGGCCTGCTTCTCGATCCGGGCCTCGGAAGGCTGGCAGTGGACCTTCTCACCGATCCATTCCTGCAAGAACTCGATCGCATGTTCACTCATACTGCTGTTCCCTTGCGGCAAAGCCGGTTGGCAATCATAAACGTCGGCACCCCGCAAAGGATGCATGTCCCCATTCCAGCCGAGTCGCGGTCACTCGGCAAGCCGATGCCGTCCAACGTCCACAGAGCCATAGGAAATCGAGGGGTCAAGAGCATTTTCTGATTCTGGAGGGTCGGTACCGTAGGCTGGGTTACGCCCAGCGTCGCGCCACTGTTTCTATTTGCTTTTTTCCGGTTTCCGAGCCGATTTTCGTCACAATAGATGGCGCAACACACAACACATTTACAGTCGCTTCGAGGTCGCTGCCCTCAGGCACGCGGGGTCGAAGCCGCCGCTATATAGTGGCATCCTCATGCAATGTCGACTCCGCTCGCCATCCTGCTTCTTTCCGCCGCGCCGAGGGGCGGAAACAAGCCAAGGATGGACAAGCTTGCCGCAGCTTCAAGCTTCAGACGTGCACAGCCACGACCGCCGCGCAGTCGCCGGCCTTGACCAGGCCGGGGAAATGCCGCGCCGCCAGCATGCCCGACATTTTTGCCCGGATTTCCTGGGGGGCCATGCCGGTGCGACCGGTGGAATGGATGCGGGCAAGCACCGCGCCTTCTTCGACCGGCTCGCCAAGATCGACCATGGTTTCGATCATGCCGTCTTCCTCGGCGAACGAAAAACAATCGCCAGACGGCATGTCGAGCCACTGCGTCGGACTTTTCTCGACCGCTCCGGCAACGATGCCGGCATGACGCAGCACATTGAGAATACCGCGCCGCGCGATCCGTACGGTTTGCGCACGCGAGGTCCCGCCGCCACCAAGTTCGGTGCTGACAAAAACCTTGCCCATCTCTTCGGCTGCCGTGTCGTACATGCCGACTGAATCAATCTCGATCATGCGCATCGAAAACGGCGCGGAAAATGCCGCAACCGCCTCGAAGGCTTTCTGCTCCAGTGCCTTGTCCGGCAAAGTATGCGCGGCGCAGAACGGCACGAAGTCCAGCGTCCTGCCGCCGGAATGGAAATCGAACACGATGTCGGCGCGAGGCAGCAACTCACGTTGAAAATAGTCGGCGATCTTCTCGGTCACCGTGCCGTCCGGCCGGCCGGGGAAACTGCGGTTCATATTGCCCTTGTCGATCGGCGAGGTACGCGTGCCGGCGCGGAAGGCCGGATAATTCATCGCCGGCACGATGATCACGGTGCCGCTGACATGCTTGGGATCGAGCGTGCGGGCGAGGTCGTAAAGCGCCAGCGGCCCCTCATACTCATCGCCATGGTTGCCGCCGGTCAGCAGTGCCGCCGGCCCCTTGCCCTTGCGGATGACGCAGATCGGGATCATCACCGAGCCCCAGGCCGAGTCGTCTCGACTGTAGGGCAGGCGCAGGAAACCGTGCTGGACGCCGTCACGGTCAAAATCCACCGTCGGCGCGATCGGTGATGGGCGTAGACTCGACATCGGGTTCAATCCTTCACCACGAGTTTGCGCGGCACGTTGGCCAGGCACTCTACACCGGTTTCGGTGATCAGGATGGACTCGGTGATCTCCAGTCCCATCGTTTCCAACCACAGGCCGGTCATGAAATGGAAGGTCATGCCGGGCTTGAGCTCGGTGCGGTCGCCGGGACGCAGACTCATCGTGCGTTCGCCCCAGTCCGGCGGATAGGACAGACCGATTGGGTAGCCGGTGCGGTTGTCCTTGACGATGCCGTATTTCTTCAGCACGCCGAAGAAGCCATTGGCGATATCCTCGCAGGTGTTGCCGGGTTTCGCTGCGGCCAGGCCCGCTTCCATGCCCTCCAGCGTCGCCTTCTCGGCATCGAGGAATTCCTGCGTCGGCTTGCCGAGGAAGACGGTGCGCGACAGCGGACAGTGATACCTGTTGTAGCAGCCGGCTATCTCGAAGAAGGTGCCCTCGCCGCGCCGCATCGGCTTGTCATCCCAGGTCAGGTGCGGCGCCGAAGCGTCGGCGCCCGACGGCAGCAATGGGACGATCGCCGGATAGTCCCCGCCGATACCATCGACGCCGCGCGTGCCGGCATCATAGATCTCGGCAACGAGATCGCATTTGCGCATGCCGACCTCGATCTTGTCGAAGATGCGCTGGTGCATCGCTTCGACGATGCGGGCAGCCTTGCGCATATAGTCGATCTCGGTCGGGCTCTTGACCGCGCGCTGCCAGTTGACCAGCGCGGTTGCGTCGACGAAGCGGGCGTTAGGCAGATGTTTCTGCAGCGATGCGAAGGCGGCGGCCGAAAACCAGTAATTGTCCATCTCGACGCCGATGGTGAGCTTGCCCCAGCCGCGATCGGCAAGCACGCTGGACAGAAAATCCATCGGGTGGCGCTCTGTCGACTGCACATAGTGATCGGCATAGCCGACGATGTTGTCATGCGCGAGATAGGCGGTGCGCTTGGCGCCGTTGGCGTCCTGGCCGCGGCCGTACCACACGGGCTCTCCCGAGGGCGGCACGATGACGGCCTGGTGTACATAAAACGACCAGCCATCATAGCCGGTCAGCCAGGCCATGTTGGAGGGATCGCTGACGATCAGGAGATCGACGCCCTTCGCTTCCATGGCTTTCCGCGTCTTGGCCAGGCGATCCGCGTATTCGCCTCGCGAGAATTTCAGGTTCGGCTGCATTGTTCTTGGTCCTCGTTTGTTGGGCCTCGCGGCCAGCATCAGCTTTCGAAAATGGTTCCGGAATTTGCCGCCCGCGCGCGGTCGCGGGCGAGCGTGGCGATCGCCGTGTCCTGCACCCCGGTGCCGGTCAGATCGGCAATGGTGATGTCGCTGGCCGAGCGCCGGCCATGCCGTTCGCCGGCGATGACCTGGCCGAGTTCGGTCACCTCTTCCTCGGCGGCCATTACACCCGCCGCAATGGCATGATGCAGTTCACCCAGCCGCCTTGTCTGGATGGCGCTGTCGGCGACATAGAGATCGGCCATGCGCAGGATTGCCGGCGCAATCTCGTTCTTGTGCTCGGCATCGGAGCCCATCGCGGTGACGTGCTGGCCCGCGGAAACAAACCCCGCCTTGAGCAGCGGCTCGGTCGACGGCGTGGTGGTGACGATTATATCGGCGCCGGCAACCGCGTTTGCGGGATCGGGTTCGACGCGCACGGCGATGCCGAGCTTTTCGCGCAATGCGCCAGCAGTCGTCTCAGCCTTGACGGCATCACGCGCCCAGATGCGTGCCTCGGCGATCGGCCGCACCAGCATGAGTGCTTCGAGCTGCAAGCCCGCCTGCACACCGGCGCCGAAGATCGCTGCCACTGAGGAGTCCGACCGCGACAGATGTTTGGCCGCGACCGCGCCGGCGGCAGCCGTGCGGACATCGGTGAGATAGCCATTGTCGAGCAGCAGCGCTTCGACCAAACCGGTTTTCGACGACAGCAGCACCATCATGCCGTTGACGCTGGGCAGGCCAAGCTTGGGGTTGTCGAAGAAGCCGGGGCTGATCTTGATGGCGAAGCCGTCAATGCCTGGCACATAGGCGGTCTTCACGTCGACCTCGCCACGATGCTCGGGAATGTCGAGCCGCAGGATCGGCGGCATCGCCACCGGCAGAGTGGCGAGCGCGAGGAAGGCATTTTCGACGCAGGCGACCGCATCGAGATCCAGCGTCACGATCGAGCGCAATTCGGCTTCGGTAAGGATCGTCATCCGGCTCATATGGCATCCTCCTTCAACGATGGCGCCTCGCAAACGATCCTGCGGTGCGCATTCATGTCGATGTTGCGGCCGGAGAGAAGCACGACCACCGGCCCATTCGCCCCGACCTTGCCGGCGAGCAGCGCGGCGATCCCGACCGCGCCGGCGCCCTCGACGATCTCGCGCTCCTGCGCATAGGCGTGGCGGATGCCGGCGGCGATCTCGTCCTCGCTTAGCAGGATGACATCGTCGAGCAGGTCGCGGCACATGGCGAAGGTCAGCCGGTTGTCGAGGCCGATGCCGCCGCCGAGCGAATCCGCCAGCGTTGGCAATTCTTCCACCAGCACCGGGTGGCCGGCATCGAGACTGGCCTTCATCGCCGCACCACGCGCCATCGAGACACCGATGATTTTTGTCCCGGGGCTGACGCCTTTGATGGCTGCGGCAACGCCGGAGGCGAGCCCGCCGCCAGAGAGCTGGACCAGAACGAGAGCAGCATCCGGAACCTGCTCGATCATCTCCAGCCCGAGCGTGCCTTGCCCGGCGATGATGGAAGGATGATCGAAGGGCGGCAGCATCACCAGCCCTTCCTGCGCGACCAGTCGCTCGACCTCCTGCTGGGCATCGTCCTGGCTGTTGCCGACGATGCGGACCTCCGCGCCAAGCCGGCGGATTTCGTCGAGCTTATTTCCCGGCACCAGCCGCGACATGCAGATCACGGCGCGCAGGCCTTCGAGCTTTGCCGCATGGGCAAGCGCCCGACCATGATTGCCGGTCGAGGCCGCGACCACGCCCCGCGCCTTCTCATTAGTGCTCAGCGAAGCGACCGCATTGGAGGCGCCACGCAGCTTGAAGCTGCCGGTGATTTGGCGATGTTCGAGCTTGAGGTAAATTTGCGCGCCCAGCCGTTCGGAAAGACTCGGGGATAGCACGGTCGGGGTACGCTCGACCTTGCCTGCAATACGCTCACGCGCGGCGCGAATGTGCTCAAGGGTTACCCGTGTCATGATCATCAATCACGCGGCAGTGGCAGTGTCATCAGACGGCCGAATTCAGGACGCTGCGCGTCATCTCCACAAAGCCGCAAACAATTCCAGGCTGTCGCCTGGTTGCTGGTCACTACGGGGCGGCCAATCGCCTTTTCGATGCCCGTGACCGCGATTGCAGCGCGCAGCGCCGTGCAGGACACGAACAGGGCATCGGCGCTGGCTTCCGTCGCCTCACGCGCGAGATCGACAAGCTTTGCCGGGGCAATGCGCGCCATCTCGCGATCATCCTCGAACCCGAGACAGGTGAAGCTGGCGATGTCGAACCCTTGCGACGCGAAATAGGCGGCCATCGGCCTGGATGTCTCGACCGTGTAAGGCGTGAGAATGCTGATCTTGCGTGCGCCCAGCGCACGCAGCCCTCGTACGCCGGCCATGGGCGGCGTGACGACTGGTACGCCGGGTTTGGCGGCTTGGATCGCGGCCTCGATCTCGGCATCGCCGATCACCACCGAGGCCGACGTGCAGGAATAGCAGATCGCATCGAGCGGTTCGTCGGGCAGGATCAGGGCCGCGCCTGCCGTCAGCACCGGCTGCATCTTGCGCAGATTTTCCGGTGTCGTCGGGTTGGCGTAGGGAATGCGCGCGACATAGACGCCGATCCGCTCGCTCGCCACCATGCGGCGAAAATCCGGCTCGCTGGTGTGATCGGTGGCCAGGATAATCAGGCCGACGCGCCGCTCAAGCGGGCGGGCATCCAGCGCTGGCCGCTTCTGATGGACCTTGATCTCGGGCAAGAGTTTCACGAACTACCTCTCGATTTTGCCGTAGCGGCGTTCCAGCCAGCGCAGCAGCACCACCGAAAACAGACTGATGACGAGGAAGAAAGCGCCGACCAGCGTGATCGGCTCGATATAGCGATAATAGGTGTTGGCGACGCTTTTCGCCTGGTTCATCAGCTCAAGCACGGTGATCGCCGACAGCAGCGGCGTTTCCTTGAACATGGCGATGAAATAATTGGCCAGCGCCGGGATCATCGGCGGAATGGCCTGCGGAATGATGATATGGGTCCAGGTTTGCCCGGCGCTCAGATTGCACGCCTTGGCGGCCTCCCATTGGCCGCGCGGCACATTGTCGATGCCGGCGCGGTAGACTTCCGCCGTGTAGGTGCCGTAGTGGAGCCCGAGCCCGATGACACCGGCCACCAACGGCGGCAACAGGATGCCGATATCTGGCAGCACGTAGAAGATGAAATAGAGCTGCACCAGCAACGGCGTGCCACGAATGAACTCGGCCAGGAAGCCGACCGTGCGTGACAACGCCTTGTTGGGCGAGCGGCGCGCCAGCGCGATGCCCAGCCCGACGATCGCCGCCAGCACCGAGCCGAGCAGCGTCGCCAGGATGGTGATCTTCACCCCCTGGATCAGCGTCGGCATGATTTGCCAGACGAAATTCCAATCCCATTCCATCAGCAGGCCCAATTTATCAGAAGGGCATCGGCCATCAGACGCGCACCCCATCGAGGCCGCGCGCCATGCGGCGCTCCAGCGAGCGCATGCCCCATGAGATGAGCAGCGCCAGAATGAAATAGATGAACAGGATGGTGGTGAACGGCACCATGGTGTTACCGGTCTGCGAGCGTACCACCTGCGCCTGGAAGGTCAGGTCGGCAAGCGAGATCAGCGACACAACGGCGGTCGCCTTGAGCAATTCGATGGCGTTGTTGCCGAAGGTCGGCAGCATCACCAGCAGCGCCTGCGGCAGGATGACGTGACGCATACCTTGCCAGCGGCCAAGATTGAGCGCGGTACAGGCCTCGTACTGTTCGCGGCCGATCGACTGGATGGCGCCACGCACCACTTCGGCGGCGTAGGCACCGACATTGAGGCCAAGCGCCAGCACGCCGGCCTGTAGCGGAGTCAACGAAATACCGATGAAGGGCAGCACGAAATAGGCCCAGAACAACTGCACGAAGATCGAGGTGCCGCGGAAGAATTCGATATAGGCGGTGGCCAGCGCGCGCAGAATGAAGAAGCGCGACAGCCGTCCCATTCCGGCGAGGAAAGCCATGAACAGGGCAAGCACCGATCCCATCAGCGTCAGCTCGATGGTGACAAGCGCTCCCTGCAATATCAGGCCGAAATAGCCGGACCACTGAGTCATGAAATTCGATGTTTCCTACGTTTGGTCTTAGCGTCCTTCCCCCGTTCACGAGGAGAAGATGCCGGCAGGCAGATGAGGAGCGACGCTAAACTCTCAGAAGTAGGCGCCGTCCCTCATCCGTCACTTCATGACACCTTCTCCCCGCAAACGGGGAGAAGGGCAAAAAGGCGCGCCTACTTCGCCGCGCAGAGCTTGTCGCGTGTCGTCGACATCGCAGCCGCCGCCGAGAAACCGTAGGGCTCGATGATCTTGGCGAACTCGCCCGATGTCTTCAGCTTGGCCAGTTCGACGTCGAAGGCATCGCGCAGCGCCTCGTCGCCCTTCTTGAAGGCGGCGCCGTCGCAATAGACCGGCGCGCCCTGCACCGGCGCGATGACTTGGAGGTTTGGATCATTGGCCTTCTTGACCAGGTCGTTGATCGACAGAACAGGCAGCGAGTAGACGTCGATACGGCCATCCTGCAACATCTTCACGCCGCTCTGGCCGTCAGGCACGACGATGACACGCTCGCGCGGCACGCCGGCATTGAGCGCCAGCTTCTCTTCTGTGCCGCCGCCGGGCGCGCCGATGGTGGCGGTCGCGTCCTTGGCAACATCCTCATAGCTCTTGAAACCCTTCGGATTGCCCTTCTTCACCAGCATCGCCTCGGCGTCACACAGCACCGGTTCAGAGTAGGCAACGGCAGCGCAGCGCTCCGGTTTCATGAACAGGCCAGCCGTGACGACGTCGAAGCGCCCGGCCTGCAAGCCGGGGATCATGGCGCCATACTCCGAGATCGAGGCGACGATGTCGGCGACGCCGAGACGCTTGAAAATCTCGCGCGCCACATCGGGTGCAGCGCCGGAAACCTTGCCGTCGGCGGCGACCGCCGTATAGGGCGGCTCGTTGGCGATGGCGACGCGGGCAAAGCCTTGCGCCTTGAGTTGCTCGAGCTTGCTGTCGTCGGCCGAACCGGCGGTCGAGACGGCCAGCACCGCCGTCAGTGCAAGACCGGCGACGCCGGCCAGAATGCCAAATTTCTTCATTGTTCCCAACTCCTTGTTCCTTGTCCTGCTTTTGTACGGGCGGCGTTGCCGCCTGAGGGACGGCTTCGCCGCCCTTGGCATTGCGGTCAGACGCGATGTCCGGCCGCGATGATCTTCTTCAGGAAGCCTTGCGTACGCTCCTGCTTGGGATTGCGGAAAATCTCGTCGGGCTTGCCTTCCTCAACAATCTTGCCGCGATCGAAGAACAGCACCCGGTCGGCGAAATCGTGGGCAAAACCCATCTCGTGGGTGACGAGCAGCATGGTCATGTCGGTCTCGGCGGCGAGCTTGCGCATGACGTTCATCACCTCCTCGACCAGCTCCGGATCGAGCGCCGACGTCACCTCGTCGAACAGCATGATCTTCGGCGACAGCGCGAGTGCCCGGGCGATCGCGACGCGTTGCTTCTGTCCGCCGGACAACTGCGCCGGCATGTTCTTGGCTTTGTCGGCCATGCCGACCATTTCGAGCAGTTCCATCGCCCGCTTTTCGGCGGCGGCGCGCGGCGTGCCCTTGGTCAGCATCGGCGCCAACGTGACATTGTCCATGACGCATTTGTGCGGAAACAGGTTGAACAGCTGAAAGACCATGCCGATTTTCTGGCGCATCCTCGTCAAATGCCGCTCATCAGCGGGCAGCAACTGGCCGTTGCGCTCCACGTGGTAGAGCTGCTCGCCGTCGATCTGGATATGACCGCCATCGATGCGCTCCAACGTCATCAGGATGCGCAGGATCGTCGTCTTGCCCGAGCCTGACGGGCCGATCAGCGCCAGCTTCTCGCCAGGCATGACCTGCATCGACAGGCCGTCCAGCACCTTGAAAGTGCCGAAGCTTTTGGAAATGGCGTCGATGTTGATGATGGGCGTGGGCAATGCGGTTCCCCGTCCTGGAGAGGTCTAGGCTCTTAACGATGCGGAACGCGCCAAATCATGTCAATTGGGAAAATAATACCATGACAATTATTCTAATTCCGCACAATTTCCGAGCACTTGCGGCCTAGATGGCGAGCAACAGATGTTCCGGATCGCCAAGCAAAAGCTTGGTGACAACGCCCAGGCCGGCGCGCAGTTCCCCTTCGGTGGTCGAGCCCAGCGAGATGCGCACTGCCGGATGCCAGGGCGCATCCGAGATGCGGAAGGATGTGCCCGGGGCAATCGCCACGCCCTGCAGCCGGGCCTGGGCGACGAAGCTCTCCTCAGCGCGGTCGGCCGGTAGCTGCAGCCAGACATGCAGCCCGTCGCGCCGGGCGCGATAGTCGACCCCGGCCAGCACCTCCGCCGCTATATCCAGCCGCCGCCGCAGCGCCGCGCGCTGCCAGTGGACAAGCTCCATCGCGGTGCCGTCGGTGACCCATTTGGTGGCGATCTCGGCCACCAGCGGCGTCGCCATCCAGTTCGAGACCAGATGCCGGTTGGCGACGGCGGCGACATAGCGGTCGGGCGCGGCGAGATAGCCGATGCGCAAGCCAGGCACCACGATCTTGGTAAAGGAGGTGACGTAGAGCGTGCGCTCCGGCGCAAAGGCGGCAACCGGCGGCGGCCGGTCTTCTACCAGGGGACCGAGCACATCGTTCTCGATGATGGCGATGTCGTGCTTGCGCGCGACGGCGGCGATTTCTTCGCGCCGCCGCGCGTCCATCAGCGTCGCCGTCGGGTTAATCACCGAGGGCTGCACGAAGACGGCCCGGATGTCGGAAAGCCGGCACGCCTCGTCAAGCGCCTCCGGAATAAGGCCATTGTCGTCGATCGGCAGGCCTTCGAGATTGAAGCCGAGATAACGGGCGAGCGGCACCAGCGTGTGGTGGCCGATCGCCTCGGTGGCGACCGTCGAACCGGGCGGCGCCACGCTCATCAGCGCCACGGTCATGCCGGCGGTGGCGCCGTTGGTCAGGCTGATGTTCTGCGCGGAGGTGTCGAGCCCGCACAGTTTCAGCCATTCGACCGCCACCGCGCGGTGACGTGGAAACACCATATTGGGCCGGAACGACAGTGCTGAACTCGACGGCAGATTCTCGGCCAGCCAACCCAAGGCCTGCTTCAGCCGCTCCAGATGCATCGGCTCGCAGACAGGCTTCAGGATCGACAGATCGATGACTTCGCCGAGCCGCTCCGGCAGATAGGGCGGTTCCGGCTCGCGGCGCTGCGTCTGGACGAAACTGCCGCGGCCTATCTCGCCCGAAATCAGCCCGCGCCGGATCAGTTCCTCATAGGCGCGGCTGACCGTCTGCACCGAAAGCTTGAGGTCGTCGGCCAGCCGTCGATGCGTCGGCAACCGTGCGCCATTGGCCAGGCGCCCGTCATGGATGGCGCGCGCGAACTGGTCGGCAAGCGACTGATAGGCTGGCCGCCGGATGAGCTTGGGATCGGGATGCCACAATGTCATGACATATTAGAGATCGAAATCAGTGCAATTGACAATCGAAATAATGCGCCGTCATGGTGCAGTCGACGAAAAGTGGATGCTGATGACTGCCGCGAAACTCGACCCGATCGACTTGAAGATCCTCGACGCCATCCAGCGCGACGGACGCATCACCAAGCTGGCACTGGCCGAGCAGGTCGGCCTGTCGCCGACGCCGTGCTGGATGCGGCTGCGCAAGCTGGAAAAGGCCGGCATCGTCTCGGGCTACCACGCCAGGATCGCCATGCGCGTCGTCGCACCCGTCGCAACCGTGCTGATGGAGGTGACGCTGGCCAACCACCGCCAGGCCGATTTCGACCGCTTCGAGCGCGTCATCCGCGACATTCCCGAGATCGTCGCTTGCTGGTCCGTCGGCGGCGGCGTCGACTATGTGCTGAAAGTGATGGCACGCGACATCGACGCGTACCAGCGCCTGGTCGATGGCTTGCTCGACCGCGAGATCGGCATCGATCGTTACTTCACCTACATCGTCATCAAGACGGTGAAGGACGAGATTGCGCTGCCTGTAGCCGACCTGTTGCCGGTCTCGCCATAGGGATCGGAGAGATCGTCTCGCCCAAGGACGCAATAGAGAGAAACTCTCTACATCAGGGCATCCAAACAGCCCCTCTGTCTGCATAGGACGAATAGTCTTCCCGCATCAGTCCGAACCGGGAGGCCTCGACCATGTCCGCGCATTTTGCCCGCTCGCATCGCCATGAAGCGCTCGATCGCCTAGCCGACCGCCGGCTGCTTCGTGAGCTCGCCTATATCGATGGGCACTGGACGGCAAGCGAGGCTGCTGAAAGCTTCGAGGTCACCGATCCGGCCACCGGCACGACTGTCGCTTTCGTCGCCGCGCTCGATGCACGGCAGACGACAAAGGCGATCGATGCCGCCGCGCGCACCTTTCCGGCCTGGCGGTCGCTGTTGCCGCAGGAGCGCTCGAAAATCCTGCGAAAATGGTTCGATCTGATCATTGCCGCCAAGCAAGACCTCGCTTTGCTGATGACGCTGGAACAGGGCAAGCCGCTGCAGGAATCGCTCGGCGAAATCGACTATGCCGCCTCCTTCGTCGAATGGTATGCGGAAGAAGCAAAACGTCTGAACGCCGAGAGCGTCACCAGCCATCTGCCGAACGCCGAAATGATGGTGCGGCGCGAACCGCTCGGTGTCGTCGGCGTCGTCACGCCGTGGAATTTTCCGTCGGCGATGCTGACCCGCAAGGCAGCGGCAGCACTAGCGGCCGGCTGCACCATCGTCGCGCATCCGTCTTCGGAGACACCGCTGTCGGCGCTGGCGCTGGCCGAACTTGGCGAGCGCGCCGGCTTGCCGGCCGGCGTCTTCAACATCGTCACCGGCAAGGCTTCGGCCATCGTGGGACGGATGTGCGAGGACCCACGCGTTCGCGCCATGAGCTTCACCGGCTCGACCGAGATCGGCCGGCTGATCGCCGCCCAGAGCGCGCCGACGATGAAGCGGCTGGTGATGGAGCTTGGCGGCCATGCGCCGCTGATCGTCTTTGCCGACGCCGACATCGACAGAGCGGTGAACATCGCCATCGATGCCAAATTCGCCACGTCGGGCCAGGACTGCCTCGCCGCCAACCGCATCTACGTCCAGCGTCCGGCCTACGACCGCTTCTGCGCCGCCTTCGCCAGGCGCATCGAGACGTTGCGGACCGGCAACGGCCTTGCTCAGGGAATCGACATCGGCCCGCTGATGCATGAGCGCGCCGTCAAGAAGGTCGAGGAACAGGTCGCCGACGCACTGACCCATGGCGCGCGCTGCCTCACAGGCGGCAAGCGCCATGAGACCGGGCCACTGTTCTACCAGCCGACGCTGCTGGCCGATGTCAGCGATGAAGCGCTGATCATGCGCGAGGAAACGTTTGGACCGGTTGCCGCCGTGACGCCGTTCGACAGCGAGGACGAGGTAATCGCCCGCGCCAACGCCACCGAATATGGCCTCGTCGCCTATGTCGTGACCGAGAACGGCGCCCGCCAGCAGCGCATGGGCCGCGCGCTCGACTACGGCATGGTCGCCATCAATCGCGTCAAGATCACCGGCGCGCCGATACCGTTCGGCGGCGTCAAGCAGTCCGGCATCGGCCGCGAAGGCTCGCGCCACGGGCTCGAAGCCTTCACCGATCTGAAGTATCTCTGCCTGGACATCTCTTAATCCGTCCGGCCATCCCTCAAGGAGTCAAAAAATGCTCGACCAGTCCAACGAACTCGCCGCCTGGGATCGCGATCACTTGTTCCATCCCTCGACCCATATGGGCACGCATGCGCGCGGCGAGAGCCCGACGCGCATCATGGCCGGCGGTGAAGGCGTCACCGTGTGGGATAACAATGGCAAGAAGAGCCTCGACGCCTTCGCCGGCCTCTATTGCGTCAATGTCGGCTACGGCCGGCAGAAGATCGCCGACGCCATCGCCGCCCAGGCGAAGAACCTCGCCTACTACCACGCCTATGTCGGGCACGGCACCGAGGCCTCGATCACGCTCGCCAAGATGATCATCGACCGCGCGCCGAAGGGCATGTCGAGGGTGTATTTCGGCCTCTCGGGCTCGGATGCCAACGAGACCAACATCAAGCTGATCTGGTACTACAACAACGTGCTAGGGCGGCCTGAGAAGAAGAAGATCATCTCGCGCTGGCGCGGCTATCACGGCTCGGGCGTGATGACGGGATCGCTGACCGGGCTCGACCTGTTCCACAACGCCTTCGACCTGCCGCGCGCGCCGATCCTGCACACCGAGGCGCCGTATTATTTCCGCCGCGCCGACCGTTCGATGAGCGAGGAGCAGTTTTCGCAGCATTGCGCCGACAAGCTCGAGGAGATGATCCTGGCCGAGGGGCCGGAAACGGTCGCCGCCTTCATCGGCGAGCCGATCCTCGGCACCGGCGGCATCGTGCCGCCGCCGGCGGGCTACTGGGAAAAGATCCAGTCGGTGCTGAAGAAGTATGACGTGCTGCTCGTCGCCGACGAGGTGGTGACGGGCTTTGGCCGGCTGGGCACCATGTTCGGCTCCGACCATTACGGCATCAAGCCGGACCTGATCACCATCGCCAAGGGCCTGACTTCGGCCTATGCGCCGCTGTCAGGCGTCATCGTCGCCGACAAGATGTGGCAGGTGCTGGTGCAAGGCTCCGACAAGCTCGGCTCGCTCGGTCATGGCTGGACCTATTCGGCGCATCCGATCTGCGTTGCCGCCGGCGTCGCCAATCTCGAACTGATCGACGAGATGGATCTTGTGACCAATGCCCGCGACACCGGCGCCTATTTCCGCGCCGAGCTGGCCAAGGCGGTCGGCGGTCACAAACATGTCGGCAACGTGCGCGGCGACGGCATGCTGGCGGCGGTCGAATTCGTTGCCGACAAGGACGACCGGGTGTTCTTCGACGCGTCGCTCAAGATCGGACCGCAGGTGGCGATGGCGCTTGCCGCGAGCGGCGTCATCGGCCGCGCCATGCCGCAGGGCGACATTCTAGGCTTCGCGCCTCCGCTCTGCCTGACCCGCGAAGAAGCCGACATCGTCGTTTCGAAGACCGCCGATGCGGTCAAGAGCGTGTTTGCCAATCTCTGAGATCGATCCATGAATGCCATGACCAAAACTGTCCCCGCCACCATGGCCGCCGTGCTGCTTACCGGGCACGGCGGACCGGAAAAGCTCGTCTACCGCAGCGATGTAAAAGTTCCTGCGCCTGCGCCAGGTGAAGTGCTGGTGAAAGTCAGCGCCTGCGGGATGAACAATACCGATGTCTGGGTGCGCCAGGGCGCCTATGGCACGGAAGAGGACGCGGCTGCGGTGTCGACCTGGCGGCGCCAGGGCAACACGCTTGTTTTCCCGCGCATCCAGGGTACCGACACTGTCGGCACCATCGCCGCGGTTGGCGAGGGCGTTTCGCCTGGCCGTATCGGCGAACGGGTGATGGTCGATTTCTCCATCTACAACCGCGACGACGATTCGCTCGCCGACATCGACTATATGGGCCACGGCCGCGACGGTGGTTATGCCGAATACCAGGCCGTGCCGGCCGAGAATGCTCATCTCGTCGATACGAACATGACAGACGTCGAGCTCGCCACCTTCTGCTGCGCCTATTTGACCGGCGAACAGATGCTGGAACGGGCCGCGCTCAAGGCCGGTGAACGCGTGCTTGTCACCGGTGCTTCGGGCGGTGTCGGTTCCGGCATCGTGCAGCTGGCGCGAGCGCGCGGCGCCATTCCCTACGCCGTCGTCGGCAAGGGCAAGGAACAGGCGGTGCGCGACATCGGCGCCGAGGCTGTCATCACCCGTGGCGTTGCCGACCTGCCGCATGCCGTGAACGAGGCGACCGGCGGCCAGCCGATCGACGTGGTCGCAGACCTCGTTGGCGGCGCCATCTTCAACGATCTGTTGCGCATCCTCAGGCCCGAAGGCCGCTATACCACCGCCGGCGCGATCGCCGGTCCGGTCGTGCAGCTCGATCTCAGGACGATGTACCTGAAGCAGTTGCAGCTGCACGGCTCGAGCCAGGGCACGCGCGCGGATTTCCGCCGCATCGTTGGATACATCGAAGCGAAGAAAATCCGGCCGCTGGTCGGCGGCGTCTACAAGCTCTCCGATTTCCACCGTGCGCAGGCGGATTTTGTCGCCAAGGATTTCGTCGGCAAGCTGGTTGTGGTGCCGGATGCCATGTGGGGTTCGGCTGGCTGAACAACCTATGCCTCAACACTGCCTCGATGTGGAAATGAGCACGACACGGGTGTTTGACGGGCTTTTGCAGTATTTCCGCATTGCGCCGTCCGAAACCAGGACGAAAAATGGCCGGGCGCGAAGACGGCCCGGCCAAAAGAAGGTCAAACCTTCAGAGGGGAACACCGTCCAGCGGAATGGGAGGAAACCGCCGAACGATTTTGCCAGTCTGGGCTTATTTCTGCGCTTCGGCCACGAATGGAATTCCAAAAAATGTGCAAATTGGCAAAAATTCGTGCTCAGCGCCATAAAGCCTTCACGAGCCCGCGGCTCCGGTCTCGAGCAGATCGGCATAGTGGCGGCGTGCCACGTCGGGATGTGAACGCAGGCGGCTCTTGAGCACATTGGTGCCGACATCGCGGAACAATGGGTTGTCGGGATCGCTTGCGGGTCCGCGTGCCTGCGCCGCCAGTTCCTCGGAAAGGCTGAGAAGCGGGATGGTGGCATCCAGCCGCGCGCTGAAGAAGAAGGGCACGGAAATCCGCTCGACGCCGGCAGGCGGCGTGACGACGCGGTGCACGGTGGCGCGGAGATAGCCATTCGATGCCAGTTCGAGCAGTTCACCGATGTTGACGACCAGCGTTCCGGGGAGCGGGTCGACATTCACCCAGCTTCCATCATAGTCGACCTGCAGTCCCTTGTTGTCGTCCTGCAGCAGCAAGGTCAGGAAACCGCCATCCTTGTGCGCGCCGACGCCCTGGTCGGTGCCGGTCGCCTGACGGCCGGGATAGCGCACGATCTTCATGCGATGGTTGGGCGAATCCCGGTAGATCGCGTCGAAGGCGTCCTCGGGCTGGTCGAGCGACAGCGCGAAGGCCTTCAGCAAGCGAATCGCCACCGCCGTCGCCTTGGTCTGCCATGCCAGCAGCGCCGGCTTGAGCTCCGGCAACGCCTGGGGCCACTGATTCGGCCCTTGCAGCCGCGTCCAGGGTGCTACTCCCGGCCCTTGCGCTATCGGCTGGCGCTCGACGCCGATGTCGAGCTGCTCACGCCAGTCGGCCGTGCCCCTGGTCAGTTCGCCGCCGGCGCGGGTGTAGCCGCGAAACTGCGGGGACTTGACCATTTCGATGGCCAGCTTGTCGGCTTCGGGCAATGCGAAGAAGCGGCGCGAGGCATCCAGCACGTCGTCGATCTCCGCGGCGGAAATTCCGTGGCCGCTGAGATAGAAGAAGCCGACGTCCCGGGCCGCCGTGCGCAGGTCGAGGAGAAAGGTGCGATGCTCGGACGCACCTTGTTCGAGACGGCTCAGATCGAGCACCGGCACAATTCTGGGCATGGTCAGGTTCCTTCCATTCTCTGCCTTGCCTGGGAGAAGTAGAAGCGACCACAGGCAGCAGATCCGGGCACGGATCGCGCCTCCAAAAGTGGCACGCGGTGGCTGCCGATCAAAGCAACGGGCACTCCAATCTGGTCCGAATGGAAGAACGCCAGCGCTGCATATGATGGCCTGTCGGCAAATAATGTTCCAAGCTGCTCTTTTGCCCGCAATGCATCGCGCGGACCGTCCTTCGAGCGCGACATCGTCCAATAGCAGCTAGCGGAACAGATATTTCGACACTTCCGGGTTGCCGCGACGCCACATCACATTGTCCAGGAAGTAGTGGTGCACGTTGATGAATATCCACGCAATGAAGAGGAACAGCGACGAGCCGAGCACCTGTTTGTCATAGGGGACCAAGGCAGTCAGCGCCATCGGCACGAGCCAGAAACCAAGCGCGCCAAGAATTGTGCCGGCGACGATGAATATCAGCACCCGCAGCCTGTACAGCGGCCCGACAATGGACAGGACCTTTAACCCCGGATCCCTGGTGGCATCCGCGCGGTCGCGCTCGACATTGGTCTGGTAACGCCAGACCACCGCCAGGTACTGCAACGAATGGAGCGCCGGCACCACAAGCAGCCAGAGCGGATTTATCGTCACGAACAGGATCCAGGCATAGAGGGTGACGACATAGGCGACAACGCCGTTATAGGGCAGCGCGCCACCATGCTTGCGCCAGCGATTGGCAAACATCACGATGGTGGCCGCGGAGGAAGCAGCCGCGACCGCGAGCGCGATGTTGAGGAGCCATGGCGGGACGGCGAATGTGTAGTAGTCCAGGCCCCAGAACTGCCGTTCGGTGATCACCGCGTTTGTCTGAAGCCAGGCGAACAGCCACACGGCATAGCCGTTGAACAGCAGCACCTTCTTGTCCTGATCGCTGAAGAATTTGCGCTTCAAGACGGCGTCCACCATCAGCATACCGTAGCCTTGCTTGACGTAGTGCCAGCCGACGAAAAAGCCCATCGCATTGGTGGCATATCCCAGCAGGCGAGCGTTCCCGGTTACGGAGCCATAGGCGAAGAAGGCGCCCATGATCAGCGGGACGACAATGCCCGCGAAAATGTAGCGAAGCTGGAGGCTCCTGTCGTACCCGTCACCGCGCACCTTGCGTGCGTAGTTGCGATAGAAAATCTGGTAGGAATGGGCGAAGTGCGGCTGGTTGATGAGATGGGACAGCAGGAACGCCGTCAGCGCCACCAGACCTTCGTATTTGAGCGGCACAAAATACAGCACCGGCAGGATCAGGAACGCGCTCCCGCCAAGCATGAAAAAGTCGATGAACGGACCAAAGAGATATTTCTGCGGAGCGACCGAGACCGGGGCATCCGCCGAAAGGTGAAGTGCCATGCTGCCTTCTCCCTGTGATCGTTTATTTAGCCATCGACCTGATTGCCCGGCAAGGTCCTCGGGCTCCGAACTCAGGCTGACAAAAGACCTGACGACAGCCGGCGGCGTCGGCGGCGCCGTTCATGATAGGAATTTTTTCTTGACTCCGTGCCCTCAGCTATGGTACATATTTGTCCATGGTGCTGATTTGCGCCAGTGACCCGCCGCACAGGCGGGTTTTTCGTCAGCCTACGCGCCGGCGAAGGCTCCGAAGCAACCCGTTAACCCGAGTTCGTAGCCCTGGTCCCGAACAGGCGGCGTGGGGAGAAAGGCCCGCACGGCTGTGCCGATCTCCAGTACGCGGCGAATCCAGCTATGCGGCTGCGAGGTTCAGTTAAGCTGGTTGAGGATTCCAGAACTGTTCGCCAGCACCAAACTTTTGTAGATCAGGAACGCTATCGTACAGATCGCGGCTATCGAGATCGGCACTCCGAACGGCACCACGCCCTTGCGATCCAAATGCTGGACAATGAGCCGAAAAGCACCGGCAGGCAGCATGAACGGGTTTTTCACGATTGCAGCGGTGGCGAGGGCGAAAACCAACAGCAGCACCGAAAACACAACCAGATCGCTGCCACCGATCAAAAAAGGCACCACAGCGATCAGCTTGACATCGCCGGCGCCGATCTTGCGCAAGGCCCAGAACGGGAAGAGCGCTACGAACAGCAAAAGCCCGGCCATGGCACTCAGCCCCGTGTCCCACCAGGATCCGGATTGGAGCGATAGCAGCAACATGCCCCCCGCCCCAAGGCAGAGCAGCAGCAGCACGTCCCGGTTGGAAATTTTCTGCGTGGTGAAATCGAGCCAGGCAATCCTTGCCAGCAGAGGGATGGCGAGGACCTTCAGCAGCAGCGCTTCGACGAGCAACATGCTAGCGCTCGATATTCTGCACGCTTGATGACAGAAGCTTCAGATTGTTGGCGACGGTCGGATCGTTGGGCGCCAGTTCATAAGCCTTGAGGAAATTGCTGCGTGCATCCTGCAGCTTGCCGCGCAGCAGGTAGGAATAACCGACATTGTTGTAATATTCGGGCGTCGCGCCGACCAGCTTGGACGCACGGGCATAGGCCCGGTCGGAAAGGTCGAAGCGGTGAATCCGGTCGGTGCAGGCGGCCAGCCCCATCCAGGCGCCGCCGTCATTGGGCGCCAGTTGCGTCGCCTTGAAGAACAGCGCGCCGGCATTGCCGTAATTTTCCGCGCGGAACTGGTTCTTGGCTTCGGCAACAGCCTGGTCCGAGGCGTAATATTCGACGTCACTGACCGTCTTCAGCCCGTCGAAAGCATCGCCGAAGGACGTCACATCACCCTTCGACGGCTCGTTGGTGCGGACCACACCGTCGGTGGCGTCCGTCTGGCAGCCTGCAAGTACTACCGTCAACAGGCAGGCTGCGACAGCGATAACCCTTCTCATATAGTTCCCCTCGAGGGCCCCCGACTCACATTAGGACCAAAGCATACATGTAACTAGAAGAAAACACCTTTCATGCGAATGATGATCGGCAGCAGGACAATCATCAAGACCACCGGAAAGACGCAGACCCCGAGCGGGATCATCATCTTGACCGGAAGCGCGTTGCCCTTTTCCTCTGCCCTGAGAATTCTCTTGCCGCGCATCTCGTCGCTGTAGACTCGCAGGGCATCCGTCAGGCTGGTGCCGAGTTCTTCCGATTGGCGGAACAATACCGAAAGTGCCCTCGCCTCATCGAGGCCCAGACGCTCGGATAGATCCCGGAGTGCCTCACGCAACGGCTTGCCGGCGCGCAACTGCAGATTCATGATCGCAAGCTGTATCCCCAGCCATTTGTGCGTGCCAGCCAGTTCCTGGCTCACCCGTTCCACGGCGGCCTCCAGGCTCATGCCGGCATCGGCGCAGGTGATCATCATGTCCATGAAGTCGGGAAAACCCCGGCGATAGGTTTCCTTCTTGGCATTCTCGAAACGATCCAGCGCGACACTCGGAATAACCAGACAAGCGAGGCCAAACAGCGCGGAGGCCGCGAATACAAGAATCCCCGGAATTTGCGGTGGGACCACGGCAAGCAAGCCGGTATACACTCCCAGAAAGCCGACGGTGACAGCCCCTATTCGGGACAGGGTATAGAAAAGGGGCGCGCTCGCCTGGTAGAATCCGGCACGAAAGAGCTTGGCTTCGAGAGCGTTAGGCTCGCCTCGCTCTTTCTCGACTGATCGGAAGTAGGCATCGACCGGTCGTTGCGCCGATATCTTGGCGAGTTGTTCCTGGCCGACCAACGACCGACGGCTGGCGATCCCTTCAGACAGCAGGTTTTGCGCGACCAGTTTCCGCGTCTGCAAGGCAGGCCGAAAAACCAGCGCGCCGAACAGGAACAGCGCCATCGCCGCCAGGAAGACAGCGATAGAAACCAGAAGGCCCAGATCCTGGGTATTTGAAAACAGGTTTATGTTTCGCTCCTGTCAGAAATCAAAATTGACCATTCGATACATGATGAAGTCACCGAGCAGCGCCCAGAGTCCGAAGATCACGAACGCCGGCATGAGAAGGGGACTGTTCCAAATATCCCCATAGTAGCTCGGCGCGATAACCATTAGCAGGGCAAGCATGACCAGCGGAAACAGCGAAATGATCCATGCCGACATCCTGCCCTCGGCCGACAGTGCCCTGATTTTCATCCGCAATTTCTCCCTCTCGCGCAGTACTGATGAGAGGTTCGAGAGGATCTCGGTGAGGTTTCCGCCTGTCTTGGCCTGGATGGAGAGCGACACCGAAAGCAGATGGAGACCTTCAAACCCCACGCGTTGCGAAAGTTTCCGCACGGCATTTTCAAGACTGAGGCCGAAGGTGATTTCGTCGGAGACAATGCCGAATTCGGTGCCCAGCGGGTCAGGCATTTCACGCGCTACAAGCGCGATAGCCACTGTCGTCGGATGACCTGCCCGCAACGAGCGCACGATCATGTCCAGCGCATCGGGAAGTTGGGCAGCGAATTTCAAGATACGCTTGTTGCGCGCGCGCCGAAGAACGAGGAGCGGCAGCGCAAACCCCACAAGCAGAAGGGCGATCAGCGCCACGACAGTGGAAAAGCCAAGAAACAATGGCAGCACCAACGCGAGCACCAACCCGGCGAGGAGGAACATTGCTGCGAAAGCCAGCGGATTACCGGTGATACCGGATTGTGTGTAGAGCCGGTTCAAACCGACCATGCCAAAGATGTAATCGCCTGAACCTGTCAGCCCGCGTTCACGCAGCAAGCCTTGCAGAGTCTTTTCGGCAGGTGCCTCCTCCGCCAGGCGCGCGAGACGTCGGTTGATCGTACCGGCTCGAACGCGCCGCGCGGCGTAAGACACATACAGGGATTCGGCGGCAAGGATCATCGATGCGGCCGCAAGCACATAGATGAAATAGAGCAGCGTCTGACCAGTGGGCATCAGAGCGGAACCTGCGGATTGAAGGCATCCTTGCCGAAGTGGTGGCCAAGCGTTGCGGCTTCCTGGGCAAAGCGCGGACGCACGCCGGTGGCGCGAAAGTCGCCGACGATCTGGCCGTCGGCTGTCACATCACGGCGGACGAAATGATAGATTTCCTGGAGCTGGACGACATTCCCTTCCATGCCGGTCAGTTCCGAGATGGATGTCACGCGCCGGCCGCCGTCGGAAAGGCGCTGGGTCTGTACGATGATGTCGATGGCGGATGCAATCTGCGCCCGGATCGAGTCGTGCGTCATCGGCATGCCGGCCATGCCGACCATCTGTTCGAGACGCGAGATCGCGTCACGCGGCGTGTTGGCATGGATGGTGGTCATCGAGCCCTCGTGGCCGGTGTTCATTGCCTGCAGCATGTCGAAGGCTTCCTCGCCGCGCACCTCGCCGACTATGATGCGGTCGGGCCGCATACGCAACGCGTTCTTCAGCAACTCGCGCTGGCGAACCTCGCCCTTGCCCTCGACATTGGGCGGCCGCGTCTCCAGCCGGCCGACATGAGGCTGCTGCAGTTGCAGTTCCGCCGCATCCTCGATGGTGATCAGACGTTCTTTCGAGGGGATGTAGCTTGACAGGGCGTTGAGCAGGGTCGTCTTGCCGCTGCCGGTGCCGCCCGAGACCAGGATCGATTTGCGTGCCTGAACCGCGATCCGCAACAGATCGACCATCGGCGGGCGGATCGAATTGAACGCGATCAGGCGCTCGAGCGAATAAGGGTTCTTCGAGAATTTGCGGATCGACACCAGCGGGCCATCCACTGAGATCGGCCGCACCGCGATGTTGACGCGCGAACCATCTGCCAGTCGGGCATCGACCATCGGCGCGGATTCGTCGACACGGCGGCCGATGGCGGAGACAATCTTGTTTATGATACGCAGCAGGTGTGCCTCGTCGCGGAACCGTATTGCGGTTTCCTCGATCACGCCACGCCGCTCGATAAATACCCGATTATGAGTATTGATCAGAATGTCAGCGATGGAATCATCCTTGAGCAGCGGCTCGATCGGGCCTAGCCCGAGCATTTCATCAGCGGTGTCGCTTGTCAGTTGATCGAGCTCGCGCGCATTCAGTGGCACGTTTCGGCTGCGCACGAACTCGCGGACGATCGGACGGATCTCGTTCAGGATCTCATCCTTGGAGGCGCTTTCAAGAGCGGTGAGATTGAACCGATCGATAAGGTGGCGATGAAGCTCGACCTTGAGCGTCAGAAAATCATCGCCATGTGTTTCAATGTCGGCCGCCGGCGAAAGGGGCTGAGCAACAGGCGGCACCGCCAGCGGCTCGACCTTTGCAACCGCCTGCGGCTCGCTTGGCCCCTTGATGAACCGCCCCAGCATAATCCCCTATACCCCCTGCAGCGCACATTAGTGGAAACTAAACGTTAACCAAGCGACGCACAAGCGCCGGGGTTTCTCACTTGCGCACAATACTCTCAACATAGTTAAGGAGTAGGCAAGAAAAATATCGTTTTTATTTCCGGCTGCACGCTGCCAAACATGAGTGGCGCACTGCTCTGTACCCTCGCGCGCTCCGGCATGGGAATTTCCCTCCACAGCTGGCCACAACCCCTTAGATATAAAGGAATATGTCATATTGCTAAAGTACGTCCATCTTGATTAGCCCATACGCATAATTGTGAACGAATGGTTAAGGACGCTTGAAAAATTAGACGAATCAAGCTCTTGCTGAAATTTAGGGCCGCACTCAACTCGGGAGTTCATGTATTGGGAAGTTAAGGAACCGTTAATCCCGTTTGACTCCGCAATTTCTCGGGACCTAGGATCGAGATGACGGGGGATGCTTGGGTATGGATTTCATCCTGGCTCGTCTCGTCGGGTTCAACCTCCAAAGGGAGAAATTATCATGAAGAAGCTCATGACGATGGCCCGGCAGTTCCGCGACGACGATAACGGCGCTGCCATGGTCGAGTATTCTATCCTTGTCGGCATCATCGCCGGCGCGGCAATTCTTATCATTGTCGGCATCGGTCTGTGGGTGAACGGTCGCTTCACCGGCCTCTGCACGGCGATGGCAGCCAGCGGCATCGGCACTTGCGGTGCGGGCGTCGGCAGCTAATCAAATGCTTCGGGCCCGGATCCATTCGATCCGGGCCTGAATCCAATCGCGGCGGGCGAATTCCCGCTCTTGGGGCTTGGGGCTTGGGCTATGCGCGCCAATACACTCATCATGATCATACTCGCCGGTGTGTTCGGCGTGCTTGCGGTGGTTCTCATCAATATCTGGCTGGCCAGCCAGCGCAGCGCCATGGCGAGCGCGGACGGCGTCCAGGAAGACACGGTCGTCGTGGCGGCGGCCGGGTTCAAATTCGGCGACACGCTGTCCGCCGACAAATTGCGTGAAGTCGCATGGCCGGCGGGCGCGATGCCGGCCGGCGCCTTCAAGACGACAAAGGAATTGCTGGCCGGCGATGGCTCGAAGCAGGCACTGCAGGCGATTGGTGTCAACGAACCGATCCTCGCCACCAAGATTACCGGCCCCGGCCAGCGCGCCACGCTATCGGCGGTGCTCGGCGAAGGTTTGAAGGCCGTTTCCATCAGGGTCAATGACGTGCTCGGCGTTGCCGGATTTGTGTTCCCAGGCGACCGGGTCGACGTGCTGTTGACGCGCACGATGCACAACAATGACGGCGCGGACCAGAGTTTTGTCGATGTACTTTTGCAGAGCGTGAAGGTGCTCGCCGTCGACCAGGTCGCCGACGAGAGCAAGGACAGCCCGACCGTCGTCAAAGCGGTGACGGTCGAAGTCAGCACCAAGGACGCACAGAAACTGACCCTAGCGGCGGGCGCAGGCCAGTTATCCCTGGCGCTGCGCCAGGCCGCTGCCAGCAAGGGCGAGACGACCGAGCGCGTGACTCTCTCCGACCTGACCGGGGAAATGCCGGCTGACGTCGCCAAAAGGCAAGCCGAACTCGCCAAGCAGGCTGCGGCCGACGCTGCCGCCGCTGCCGACCGCCAACGCGCGGAGGACGACCGCAAGCGTGCAGACGACAAGATCGCGGGATTGGCCCAGGCAGTCGACCGGGTGGGAAACAAACTCGACGACCTAAGCAAGGTCAAGCCGGCCCCGGCCGTGGTATCGGCGCCGGAAGTCCGGGAAGTCGTCAAGGAAGTGGTCAAATATGTGACGCCCGAGCCACCCGCGCGTGCTACCATCGGTGTATTCCGGGGCGTGAAGCTCGAGACATATGACGTGCCGCGACAACCGTGATAGAGTGCGGCAAATAGAACGGGGCTGCCATCGGCGGCGATTGGGGAGACGGGGATGCAGGGGACTTGGTTAAGGATGGCGGCGGCCGCGTTGCCCGGTCTGGCGGCGCTGTTGCTGTCGAGCCTGGTGGCCTATGCCGCCGACCGGTTCATCGACGTATCGACCCCAAGCGTGCATCGGATTTTCCTGCCGATGTCGCAATCGGTAACGGTCCAGGTGAGTGCCAATCTGGGCGACATCGTCGTTGGTGACGAGAAGATCGCTGACGCCCAGCCGATGACCGACCGGACACTCTATGTCATCGGCAAAGGCGCCGGCACCACCACGGTCAATCTGTTCTCCACGGACAAGCGCTCGCTCGGCGCCCTCCAGATCGAGGTCGGCGTCGATGTCAGCGACATGGCGCAGGCGATCCGCCAGGTGGCGCCGAAGTCGCGCATCGAAATCGGCTCGGTCAACGGCAGGGTCAGGCTTGGCGGCCATGTCAAGGACGGCGCCACGCTGGCGTCGATCCTGGAGGTGGCGCAGCAATATGGCCCCGACGCCATTATCAACTCGGTCATCGTAGACGACAGCCAGCAGGTCAATCTGGAAGTGCGCGTGCTGGAAGCCAAGCGCAACGCCGGCCGCGATCTAGGCGTGTCGATCAGAAGCACAAACGGCGATGGCACGACTAAAACTGGAACCGGCATTGCCGCCGTCGACAAGGACAAAGTCGTACTAGGACCAGGCACTCTGCTCAGCAATTTGCTGTCTAACTCCACCCCCTTCGGAGCGCTGCTCACTCGCGTCATCGACAGTAATATCAAGGTCGATCTTTATATCGAGGCGCTTGAGGCAAAAGGCGTTGTGCGCACCCTCGCCAATCCCAATCTCACCACGCTTTCGGGCGAGCCGGCCAGCTTCAACGCCGGAGGCGAAGTGCCGATCCGCACTCTCGATAAAGACGGCGAGATTAGCATTGTATACAAGCAGTTCGGCGTGAACCTTCTGTTCACGCCGGTCGTGCTGGACGACGGTAAAATCCATATGGACCTGGCGCCGGAGGTCAGTGACCTGACCGGCTTCACTACAGCCGGCGACCCGATCTTCACCAACCGCAAACTGTCGACCGTCGTCGAATTGCGCGATGGCCAGAGCTTCGCCGTCGGCGGCCTTCTGTCGAGCAAGACTACCAAGCTTCAGGAGCAGGTGCCGTGGCTCGGCCAGGTGCCGATTATCGGCACGCTGTTTCGCAATTCGAGCAACCAGAAGGAAGAGACCGAGCTGGTGGTCATCGTCACGCCGCATATCGTGCGGCCGGTGAAGCCCGGCGAGCAGCTGGCGACGCCGTTCGACAAGACCCGGCCCGCCAACGATCCGGAATTCTTCGTGCTCGGCCAGCTCGAGGTTAACAAGGACATGATCCGAAAATACGAAACGGGTGATGGCGTCACCGGCCCTTATGGCCACATGCTCGACTTCAAATCGAAGGACAAGATGCTCTATGTCAAAAAATAGCACCTTGATCCTCATTGTATGCGCCGGTGCGCTGTCAGGCTGCGCCGCCGACTATCTGAACCACTATGATTCGGTGACGCTGGCCGCCGGCGACACGCAGAAGTTTAATTCGCTCCTGCAGACGGTCGATCCGCTCAATCCGGCCTCCAGGAACACACACATTGAAGGCGACGGCACGCGCGCCGCACTTGTTGCGCACAATTACAAATTCCCACCACCACCGCCACCGCCGCCAGCGATCACGGTCAATGTCGGTGGGTCGGGTGTGACGCCGTGAACTGAACGGAAGGATGCGGTTTCAGGACGCCGGACCATACGAGGGAACCTGGCGTCAGGGGAGCAAAGAGTAAGGCCATGTTGCGAATCATTCGCGCGTTCTGGCGGGATCAAAGGGGTGTAGCCCTAGTTCTAGTGGCCATCATGCTGCCGGCGATCGTCGGCTTTTCGTTGCTGGTGATCGACATGAGCCGGGTCAACAATCTGCAAAACGACCTGCAGAAAGGCGCCGATTCCTTTTCCATTGCAGCGGCAGCCGAACTTGACGGCAAGCCGGACAGTATCATCAGAGCCGATCGAGCCCTCTCCACACTGGTCAGCAGCCAATACAGTTTCTCCGGCACAGCCGGGCCGCTGACTTTGCAGTCGGCTGGCGTAACCAGGCGCTACCTGAAATCTCTGCCGGCGACCGATAACCTTCCGATCGTAGCAGCCAATGTAATCACCGACGAAGTGACCGATGCAAGTAAAGCACGGTTCATTGAGGTCAGGGTGACACCCGTCGGCTTCAATGCGATCTTTCCGGCTTCGTTTAGTTCCTGGACCGTAGGCGCTGTCGCAGTCGCAGGGTTCACCAGTTCGGTCTGCGACTTCACGCCCATGTTCATCTGCAATCCATATGGAAGCTCCGATGCTTTGGCCGCCTCGCTCACCGGCCACAAACGGGCCATGATGGCGCTGAAAAAGCAGAATGGCGGCGGCAATGCGCAATATGGGCCAGGGGACTACGGGTTCCTCGATACGCCCTCTGGCAGCCAGTCTACCCCGGCCCTCACCGAGATGTTCGCAGCCACAAAGCCGCTAGGCTGCTACGCAAATGATGGCGTCAATACCAAGCCAGGTAACATCCCGCCCGTCAATGACGGCATCAACGTCCGATTCGACATCTATCCGAACGGAAACAACTACCCGCCTGCAAGCTATCCGCCTGCACCAAACACCAGAAAGGGGATGGTGACAAAGATCCAGGGCAACAATTGCAGCTACGTCGCGCCGAATAGTGGCCAGGCGTCATCCTATAAAGCCGTACCGAAGGATAATTGCTTCACAGCAGGCACATGCTCTGTGAATAACCGCCTCGGCACCGGAGATTGGGATCGTCCAGGCTACTGGTCGGTCAATCATCCATCAACGAGCTATGCTTCAACCGGTCTGGATGCCAATGCCAGTCGCTACGAGGTCTACCAATGGGAAATGGCCCATGCTAACGACCACGGCACTGAGCCCACCACGCCAGCCTGCCATACGCCTTCGACCGATGTGAAACGCCGGATCATCAACGTCGCCATCATCGATTGCGTGGCGAACCCGGTATCGGGCAATGGCGGAGATTACCCCGTCGACACCTTCGCCTCATTTTTCCTGACCGAGCCTGCCGGCGGGCCTCCAAACGCCGACATCTACGGTGAGATCGTCGACATCACCGGCCGCGGCGGTCAAGGAACGCTTGACAACTTCCTGCGCGACGAAGCCCAGCTTTACCGGTGATAGCGATGATCAGCACCCTGTTCCGTCACCTCGACAGATTTCGACGCGACCATCGTGGCACCACGCTGGTCGAGACGGCGCTGATATTGCCGCTGATGGTGCCCCTGTCGTCGGGCGTGTTCGAATTCGGCAATCTGATCCACGACAAGCTGCTGATGGAGGCCGGGCTTTCGGACGGCGCCCGTTTTGCAGCCCGCTGCAACAGCCAGATGTATACAGACTCGGGGCTGGCGGCGATCGACTGTGCCGCCATCGCCGCCAACATCGCGGTGTTCGGCAAGCCGACAGTGACAGTGGCGGATAGCCCGCGCATCAGCGGCTGGCAGACCTCGGGGCCGACATCGTATGCGACGGTGACTATTGCCACCGGCTGCCATAACGCTGTGGAGGCCGGAGTCACCAAATATCGCTCCACCACGGCACAAGTCTGCATCGTCCGCGCGGTCGGCAGCTACCCATATACCGGCATAGGCATGCTGTCGTTGCTCAACATCGGCCCGATCACTTTGAACGGTTTTCATGAGGAGCGGTTGATCCGGTTCTGAAGATGCTCAGGCGCTTCGCAAAATTGGAAGACGGTACGGCGATGGTGGAAATGGCCATCGTCTCGACGCTGCTGTTTGCGCTGACGCTGGGCTTCGTCGATTTCGGCTACGCGCTGTACCAGTGGAACGGAGCGACCAAGGCCGTCCAGGTCGGTGCGCGGCTGGCATCCATCTCCGACCCGGTTGCAACCAATCTGACGGCTGCCGCGCCGACCACAACGCCAGGCTCGCCGGTTATCGCCGGCGCGTATGGACCTTTCGTCTGCAGCTACACCGGAACCATAGGCGCTTGCAGCAATGGCGGCACGTTCAACGCCACCAATTTCAGCCGCATATTCCGGGGAGACACGGCAGTCACCAATAACGATGTCTGTCCGACAATCACCGCAGCCCAGGCGCTCACCATGCGGCGCGGCATGTGCCATTTCTTCCCCGGTCTGCGACGCGACAATGTTGTCATCACCTATGCTGCCACCGGCCTCGGCTACCAGACACGATTGGGCGGTCCGGTGCCGACAATCACCGTCAACCTGAAGAACATGACCTACCGTTTCTTCTTCCTGGGTGGACTGTACGGATTCGGAACCATCACGATGCCCTCCATGCTGAGCACGGTTACGGGCGAAGATTTGAAGGCCTCCTTCTCATGAACGCCATCAACACCAAGGTTACACCGACCAAGCGAAAGCAGGTGGCGCTGTTCTCTTCGGATGCGGATTTCAAGCGGGATGTGGCGACGCGGCTGGATGCGCTGGCGATCTATGATGTCAGGGTTTCCGAGACGGGTGATTTTCTCAAGGGGCCGCCGGCGGATACGCGCCCAGGCATCGTCATCCTCGACCTCGGCAATGGCGAGCTGCTCGGCAGGCCAGGCATCGTCGAGGCGCGCGCGCTGTGGGCTACCGTGCCGCTGATCGCGGTTTCCGACGAGCTGACGTCGGAACGGACGCGCGTGCTGGTGCGCATGAACGCATCGGACTGGCTGCACAAGCCGCTCGACGGCAAGGAGCTGCTCAACGCGGTGACCTTCCACGATACCGGCAACCAGGGAGCCAAAAGCCGCATCATCACCTTCATCGGCGCCAGCGGCGGCGCGGGCGCGACGACGATGGCGCTGTCGGCGGCCGAATTCCTGGCCTCCAAATCGACCGAGCGCGCGGCTTCGACCTGCCTGGTCGATCTCGATTTCCAGAGCGCCAATTGCGGCGCCTATCTCAACCTGTTCAACCAGTTCGACCTTGCCGGCATCATCGGCCAGCCGGAGCGGCTCGATGTCGAGCTGATGGATGTCATCAAGCTGTCGCGCCCGTCCGGCCTCACCCTCTATGCGTTCGAGCGGCCGCAGCTGCCGTTCGAGCCGCATGGCAGCGATTTCGTCTTCCGGCTGCTGGACCTCGTCGCCTACCGCTTCGACGACATCGTCATCGACCTGCCCAATCTCGAAACGCCCTGGCACGATTCCGTGCTGTCGACGAGCGACGAGATCTTCATCGTCTTCGAACTCAATGTCGCCTCGCTGCGGCAAGGCAAGCGGCTCTACAAGAAGATCCGCGAGCTGCGCGGCAACGCGGTCAACATCACGCTGGTCGCCAACAAGCACAAGCGCAAATGGTTCGGGAACCATTTTTCGCGCAGCGAGCTCGAAAAGATATTCAAGGCGCCGCACATCAAGTCGGTGGCGCTGGACAACGCGCTTCTGACCGACGCGCTGAACAGGGCCATCCCGCCATCGGAAGTGGATGGGCGGGCGCGCTTCAACAAGGACCTGAAGCGGATGTTCAAAGAGCGGCTCGATGACGCTGCCCGATAGACACCGGCTCGCGAGATATCGGATTGCTGGGCGGCTGGCCGGCGCCTGCGTGCTCGGCGTGGCGCTGGCGCTGTCCGTCCAGGACTTCGCCGAGGCGCGGTCGGTCGAGCGGCCGCCGCTGCCGGCGATGGGGCCCAGCCTGCGCAAGGCCGTTGCCTTCGCAACCGCCGAGCAGCCGGGAACGATCATCATCCGCAAGGACGAGAAGGCGCTTTACCTGGTGACCCGCCAGGGCCAGGCGCTGCGCTACCAGATCAGCGTCGGGCGCGACGGGTTCGGCTGGACGGGCGTCGTCAAGGTGGGGGCGAAGACCGAATGGCCGGAGTGGCGCCCGCCACAGGACATGCGGGCCCGCCAGCCGGAGCTGCCGAAAATGGTGCCCGCCGGTCCCTACAATCCGCTCGGCGCTAGGGCGCTCTATCTGTCCAGGGACGGGCGCGACACGCTCTACCGCATCCACGGCACCAACGATCCGTCCGGCGTCGGCTTCGATGGGACATCGGGCTGTTTTCGTCTTACAAACACGGATGTGATCGATCTTTTCAAGCGCGTCGCGGTCGGCGCAAAGGTGGTGGTTCAATGACGACGATCAGCGAACCGGACATGCCGGCGATCGACGTCGGAAACCATGAACAGCGCGAACAGGACGCCATCGAGAGACCCAGCAAAACCAAGGCGATCGGCATTCTCATCGCCAGCGGCGCCTTGCTGATCACCGCGGTCAACATGGCGGCCGCGATTTATCTCTATCGGGGCATCAGCGACTTGCGTTTCGTCGAGGCGCGGCTGGCGCAGCTTGGAGCGTTCGAGCAGCGGATCGCGGCACGGCTCGACACGGTCAACAACGGCTTCCAGAGCCGGTTCGAGAAACTGGACAGCCAGCTGCAAGGCAGCTTCAACGAGATCAATGGCAACATTGCCCGGTTGGCCAAGAATATACCGGTCGGCAGCGGCGAGGCCGTGTCGAGTGCGGCGGAACCGTCCGACGTCACCACCAGCACGCTGGCGGAAGCGCCCGAAGCTCTCGAAGGCGAGAGCGCGAGCGATCCCAGCGTCATCGAAGCACCGCCTGCGCCCAGGAAGAGGACCGCGCCGGCGGCGCCCCCTCCCCCGAGCTCCAACTACCAGCGCGTGGAGCAGCCCGACGGCAAGGTCTATTACCGCAGGATCAACTAGACCGCGGTTTAGAGATCGCGCTGCAGGGCCAGGCTGCGGATGGACCGGGCTTCGGTCCGCGCCCGCGCTTCGCCGAGGAAGGCGATGTGGCAGTATGCACAGGCCGTGACGCCCAGAAGCAGCACCAGGCTGTTCTTCAAGGTGAAATCAACCGCCAGCGAGAATGGAAGACCGCTGGGCGACGTGAACGCGGCGATCGTGCTCGCCGTTTCCGAGTGGCTGCCGGTCGCGATCATCAGCCCGGCGAAAATCAGGGCGACGTGGTTGGCGAGAAAGAAGAAAGCCGACCTTCTGGTGTTGCAGGCCATCCAGCAGACGATCGATGCTGCGGCAAGGATGGCTGCGTCGAGAGCCATCGAGCCCCCCAGATTGAAATCGACCTGCTGCCAAAGCATCGTCGCCAACGGACGCAGTTCAAGCCATATCCACCATGCGGTGGGGCTGGCTGGATAGGCGCCCAGCAAGAAGGTCGCCATGCGCTCCCCTGCCAGGATCGCAAGAATGAGAAACGGGAAGGCAAAAAGCAGAAGCGGCTTGCGTTTCATGTTCCCTCGCCAATCTGCCAGCCAGAATAGACTGCATAGATTGCGCAAGGCTTAACGGTTCCACCAAAAATGTCCTGATGGCTGTGAAGTTTGGCCGCGATTGCGTGGCCGTTATGGAACAACCCGGCCCGTCCGCCGTTCGAAGAGCCTCGGGGTCTTTTGAACTGGGCGGCAAGCCTCAGACATTGCTCATCGTGGACGGGATATCCAGGGACGTCAGCACACTGGACGCATGCGCGAACCGCCTCTGCGGCTAGTGCCCGCGCGCAAGCAGCCAAACAGCCACTAGCCGGGTGAGTGGCCCGGTGATCGCGCTAGCCCAGGTAGTCCTGGCGCGCGCTCGGCGGTCTTTGCGTTCTTGACCGATCATGTTTTGGACTTCAGAGCAACCAAGTGGCGTCAATACCCAGCTGTTGAGCTGAGACGATCTTCTCCACATTGGGCTGTTGTCGTCCGTGTAAGCAATCGACATATTGAGATAATCCGCCTTCCGGATCAGCCGCCGGGTCTTTATCTCCGCAATCTGTTCATAGTATATCAATGTTTCCCAATAGTGTCGGTACTCTAACTTTTCCCGTTGCGCAGGTGTGCAAGCATTTGCCAGGTCGATGTCATAGGCGTGGTCGAGCTTCCTGATGGTTCGCCGGTACGCCGCAATTTCTAACAAGTCTTTGATTTCTAATTGTATCGCCATATGACCTCCCCGCGCCGAAATAAAACGCTACGACGTCATATGACGTTCGGTCCATTCCACTACTTGGTTAAGCTCACAAGTCAAAAGAACTAGACGGCGAGTAGCATAGCATCGGACGGTCTGGTTCTGAGAAGCTTCGCCTAGCTCTGTCTTGGGCGGCATGGCTACCGGTCCGTTGGGCGCGAAGCCGTGCCGCACCGATCTGCCTGCCTTGGGAATGGCGCTGTGTTGAGCCCCGTTAACGCCGATGCGGATTCTTACGCTCGATTTAGACGCCTTGCATTGTTGACGTTTTAAGCTTTGGCCATTTCCGTTTTACCTTTATTGGCCAAAGACGGTATTGCTTGGCACCACCAATAGGATTAATTGCGTCGCTGCAAAGAGGCCCTGTAAAATTGGCCGGTGCGGGTGCGTAACCTAAGCCCGCCGCAATGGCCGGTGCGGTCCTCACGTCCCCGGAGGGCTGCCCCCCGCACCGGCCATTTCCGTTACGCTCTGGTAGCGGCGACGGTTGGAGATCGATCTAAAGACTGATGCGCGACGAGGCCCAGTTGATGTCGCCAACGGCGTGGAATCAACGAGGCACCCCCCAGGGAGAGAGCCGGCCGCGGTTGAGATCAGAATGATGTCAGCTCGAAATGTAAGACCGATCAAATCCGGCCGTTTTGATCAGTCCCGCATGGTCATGCAACTCGACCACACCATTGCGGAATGAAGCCAGTCCGCTTTCTCGCAAATCCTTCAACACGCGACTTACATGTACAGCCGAAAGCCCCAATGCATCGGCCAGCTCGGCCTGGGTCAGCGGGCATTCAAAGCGGTCCGGATAACTCGTTGCCGATCGATGTGCTCGGCAGCCCAGTTCGAGAAGAAGATGGGCCGTGCGTTCCACAGGTCCCCGTCTACTGACTCCTGCCAGATGTTCCGCAACCCTTGAGTGCCGCCTCGCCTCAGCCAGCAGGATAGCCTCGCAAAAGGACTGCGGATAGCGCGAAAAACAAGTATGGACAGGACCGGTCAACTCGATCGCGGTCACATCGGAGAGAGCCGTTACCGTCTCGCCCCCTTCTCCGCAGAACTCGACCAGGGAAATTTCGCGAGGAAGCGCAAAATCGACGATGAGACGCGAGCCATTCCGCAACGTTTTGCCGAATGCAGCCCACCCCGCAGTCACAACCAGGATGAAGGATTTAGCCCGATGCTCGCGCGCGATCACCGTGTTCGCCGGATAGAAGCGACGCACAGCTCCCGGCAATACGGAGATCCCCCTTTCCCAACTCGCGTCGGCGAGCGTAGGTCCCCGTCCCAAATCAAGAGCCTGCTTTGATAAGCTCATTTTGTCTTGATCACCCCAGCCGTCGATTGCCCCTTCAATCAACCTGAAGCTACTAACCATCAACTACACAAAAAGTTCCGCTTATATTTTCATCCGAATGGCGTTCCGGTCTACCTCCCCAGGGCACAACCTTACCACCTTGGGTGTAAGTTCACCATCCAGCAGTCTCTCAATCTACCCACCGGATAGGCCTCGGCAAGTTGCCGCTGGGCTGCCAGCAGCCAACACCCGCGGTCGAACTTGTCCTTTGGGCTGCGCCCGGCGGACCATCACCGCTGCGACACCTCACTGGTTGAAACCGTCGCCAAGCGGCGGCTGTTCAACTTGAGAACAGCCCGGTTAGACGCTTTTCCGAAAGCAAGTCGGGTCCTGCTGGTCGAGTTGAAGCCGGAACCGCGGGCTCAATGGGCGGATCGGGCCGTTGTAGCTCTTGCCATGGCGGGCCAGGGATCACCTGCGTCTCACTTTCGGGACGATCCATAGGGCTGGTTGCCGGTTTTCGGCGCAGGTGAAGCCGCGAGATCGAGGGACGCTTGGCGTTGTAAGTCTGCCGTCTTTCTTCGGCAACTTCGAGGTCATCGAGTGCCGAAATGACCAATGCAAGGCGATCCTCGATTTGGCTAAGACGCTTCCGGGTGGAAAGCAGTGCAACTGAAACCAGCAAAGCGTAGGCAAGTACGACAATGACCGCTCCTACAGAGCTTTCGATGCCGAACACAATTAAGGTGCCGGCCCCAATAGAAACGGCAAGGGCCCCATAGCCCAGCAACCTGCCTTTCTCCAGAAGAAGCATCAACGGCCAAGTAGCGGACAGAATCAGAATGGCTGCCGGTCTGTTGGCAATCCAATCTAAGAGGCCCGGAACAATTTCGCTGTAAGTTTCCATATCAACCTCAGACTAGACGAGCTCAGACTAGACGAGGCCGGCCGCTTTCTTGTCGTCAGGGATGCAGACGCTCCCGCGCGCCCTGTACGCCGCAGCGCGGGAGAGAGATGTATGGTCCGGCGACTTCCTAAGGTCTGGAAGGCCTGCCGGGTAGACCAGATCGACCTTTAGCCGATTTACTACTCAATAATGGTAATGGCGGGGATGTCCGCGAAGCTGTTATGTTTCCGGCTGACGGGCGATGCCGTCGGTCGGTAGGCGGAAGAGAGCGATCTGGACATGTCGTAAGGGGGCACGAACCCCTACATCTCATGCGGTGTGAGCGCTTAACAGGCAACTGCCCGAATTATTTTGAAGTGAAGCACATCCAGCCAATGCTGGAGGGGCGGAATTTGTGCTGCTGTTTGCGCTGGTGTTTGCAAGGATTCGGAAATGGCAAGTCCAACTGACAATCCTATCATGACCCGAGAGTTACTTCCGCTTGACGTGAGAGAGATCCTTGATTTCTTTCTTCGCCGGTGGAAGCTTGTATGCTGCATTGCAGCGCTGACCTTCGGCATATTTGTGGTCGCCGCCTACGTCCTTCCTCCATCCTACACGGGGTCTGCACAAGTCTTACTCGATGCCCCGATCGACTATATGACTCCGCAAGATTATTCGAATTCTGATTTTGCCGACAATTCAACATTTATTGAAAGTCAGATCGCAGTTCTGAGATCCACCTCGCTGCTTCAAAAGGTCGTCGACAGTGAAAAGCTCACAGAAGACCCAAGGATCGGGTTGGGGGCACTGGAATGGCTGAAGGGTTCACTGGGAGTCTCACGCGTCGGAATGGCGGACGTTATTGAGATTTCAGTGACCGCTTACGATCCGGAAAAAGCGGCATCCCTGGCCAACGCAATTTCCCAGACCTACCTCGCTGATCGAGTAAGGTCGCGTTACGAAGGAGCCAGAAAAGCATCCACCTGGCTCACTGAGCGGGCCGCATCTTTGCGCGAGGAACTGAGCCGCTCGGAACAAACTGTCCAGAAGTTTCGGATCGATCACAATTTATTGGCGACTCCAGCAGGCAGTCTGACTGATCAGCAGCTGTCCGAGTTGAATATCGCCTTGATTAACGCAAGCGCCGAATTGTCCGAGAAGCGGGCCCAATTTTCTCAAGTTGACAAATTGTTGGCTAGCGGAGGCGACATCCAGTCGATACCGGATGTATTGCAGTCTGTGGTGATCAGCGCGCTTCGGGCTCAGCTCTCTGGAGTGACACGGCGGGAAGCCGACCTTAAGTTGAAATATGGCGAACGGCATCCGGACGTCATGACCGCCCAAGCCGAGCGCCGCGACATCGAGGGGCAGATTGCCGCTGAAGTCCAGCGTCTCATCGGCAACCTAAAGAATGAAGTCGACGCGGCAGAAGCCCGGGAGGCTTCACTGAAGCGGGCCTTGGATTCGGTATCCAACCGATCCGAGGTCGAAGGTCAGGTTGGCGTCCAGCTGCGCGATCTGGAGAGGATTGCGGCCGCGAACAAGGAGCTCTTTGAGACATTCCTTTCACGCGCCAAGCTCACCGAGGAGAAGTCCACTCTCCTCAACAGCGGCGTACGCGTGATAACCGACGCAGGTGTTCCGGGTTCGCCAAGCTTCCCGAACAGGCCTCTTTTTGCGGCCTTGGGACTCGTCCTAGGCCTCTTCGTCGGAGGCGCAGGCGCCGTACTTCGTGAGCTTTTCGCCTCGGGCTTCATGGCAAAGAAGCAGATAGAGGACGAGCTGGCGGTTCCGGTTCTCGCGTCCATGCCAAGGATGTCGGGCTGGTCGAGGGACGCCCAGTCGCTTGCCCAGCCTGTGGCCTATCTCGAACGCAGACCCCTCTCCAGATATAGCGAAGCCGTGCGTCGACTCCGCCTGGGCATCGACGGGACACCCGAACAGGCACGTTTGCCGCGCGTCATGCTGGTGACATCTGCGATGCCCGGCGAAGGAAAGACAACCCTGGTGTTGAGCCTGGCCTGCTCCGCCGCTGCCGATGGCGAACGGGTCTTGGTCGTCGATGCGGACTTGCGGCTTTCGGCTGCCACGGCCTTCTTCGGGATGGCGGACAGGATCGGGCTGGTTGACCTTCTGACTTTGCCGGTGAAGGCCGCAAACGCAATTCATCTGGACGAACGTTCGGGGATTTCCCTGCTCCCTGCCGGCGCAAGGACCCGGAACCCGCCTGCCCTTCTTGCTTCGGTGCGAATGCGCTCGGTCCTCGATGAGCTTCGCGGAAAATTCGACACGGTGATCATTGACGCACCGCCTGTTGGACCTGCCGCCGATGCCTCGATCCTGGCGAGGTATGTCGACAAAGTTCTCTTTGTCGTGAGATGGCGTGAAACCTCGCGCGAGGCCGTCGCCGAAGGAATTCGACATCTTGGCGGCCGGTCCAAGATTGCCGGCATCGCCCTGACAATGGTGGATGAGCCAAAGCTACCGAGATATGGCCGCTACACTTCACTCGAAAGTAGTGTTTTGGACAGTTACTATCTAAACTAGAGAGAGCAGATATTCCGCCATGCAGCACGCTGACTTATACCATCGCCTCCCGGAGCCGCTAGAGGAGGCCCACGACGGGGAACCTGCGCGCTGGTGCGTGGTCCAGACGCACCTGCATTCCGAGAGCTTGGCGGAGCGGCACCTGCTAGCGCAAAACTTCCGAACCTATCTGCCCAAGCGGAGGCGGACTGTCCGGCACGCTCGCATAGTTAGAACCGTTTCCAGTGCGTATTTCGACTGCTATCTGTTCGTCTCGCTTGTTCAGCAGCAGAGTTGGTACCCGATCAACTCAACCGTCGGCGTGCGGAAAATTGTCATGAGCAAAGGAATGCCGATACCGGCTCCTTACGGCGTAGTTGAGTCTTTGATATCAGCAACCGACGATGACGGAATTTTGCATCCGGACATTCTATTGAGGCCCGGTCAAAGAATTAGGATATTAGATGGGCCGTTCTCAGACCAGCTTGGCATTCTTGATCATGTCGGTAGCGCCGGGGCTGTCAGAATTCTTCTTGATATCATGAACCGATCAATTCCGATTACCATCGACCGGGATAGAATCTCGATAGTTTCTTGAAGTCTATGCGTTAGCTGTCAATTAGTACAACTGTTCGCTCGCAAGATGCTGGAACCACCCGGCAATGAGGAAATGAGTTGGCACCCAATTCACCCTCTCTGCGGCAGCTTGCAAGGTGACATCCGAGCCTGCGGGTCGACAGTGAGAACCTTGGTGCTGCGTCCCAACGAAGTCGGCCCCAATCGGCGTGGATATAGCTCCGCCAGGTCGAGCCCCTTTTGAGGCGACGATGTGCGAATAACCCTCGACGCGATCAACTAGGGGATTCCCCTTGCAACCTTCACGCAGATCCAACCCCGGAAGCCAACGTCCCGCGGCCCCTGGAGAGCCTTGGGATGGCCTGCGGCCACAACAGTATCGTCATCGTCGCTGGACTCCAGAGCCGAAGGCAAGCATGGCGGCCGAAGCGTTGACGGAGGGGTTGAATGTTCCGGCGCCAGCCAAGTTGGTTGGGGCGGGCCTGTCGCGGACCAAAGCAGATGCAGGTTTCTCTCAAACTGACCGAAATGCCCCCCTTGAAGCGTTACCGGCCCTACCGATCGCCAGCGAAATGTTTCGAGCATTCAACGAAAGTGGCCTGAGGTACGGGATAATCCAGGATCTCGCATCCCTGCAAGACGGGCTTGCGGGCCGGGACGATCTGGACGTCCTCCTGGACAAACACGACTACGCGGCCTTCTGCTCGATCGTGAGCAAGCTGCACGGCTGTCGAGGCGTCAGCCTGTCTTGCTACGACAATGTCTGCGCCGGCCGCGAGGACTGGTTCCTGCCTGACTTTTCGCATGGTCGCTATCTCCATCTCGACATGCATATCGGGCTCCGCGTCGGCTGGGAGTTCCGCAAGCGATATCCGGTATTCGACTATGCGACGATTACACGATGGGAGCCGATTTGTGTGGACGGCGTATCGATTCCGGTCGTCTCTCCCGAAGACGAGATTCGAATAGCAATTGCCCGCTTCGCCTTTCGGGCCTGGGCATTGCCTTGGAGACAATGGATCACCGTCGGTGATGCTTGGAGGGACCAATTTGCACGCCTGCCATTTCCGTCAAGCGAGCAAAGCGTGGATGTCGTGGAATACATGTTTGCCGGCGGGAAAGCGGTGAGCTGCAGGTTTGTGCAAAACGCCGACGGCTTGGTCGTCCACCGCGGAGATCTTGCCAGGTTGCGGCGCGCAATCCGAGAAGTATGCGGTTTCACGGGTCGTTACGAAATCGCCGATGCATCCATCCATCTGGCCCGCAAGACCACGTATCTCGCCTTGAGATCTCTTCAGCACTTGATGCCCGGCAGATTTCCACCAAAGAGACGGCCTGCGGCTGGTGGCTTTGTAGTCGCGCTCATAGGTCCCGATGGCATGGGGAAGAGCACTCAGGCTGAGCGGCTGACACAGATATTTCGATGGAAGTTCGGGTGTGCGCAAGCCTATGTCGGAACCGGAGACGGCAATGGATGGTGGCTTCGCAAAGCGTTGCAGACGCTGGTTTTCCCCCATAGACGCCGCCTTAAGTCCTTGGTTCAGCGCAATAACGACAATTCCCTCAGTCGAAATTGGTCGAAGGGAGGATTTGTCGCTGCCGCGCTGGCATTGTGGGCGGTTTTGATTGCGTTCGAGCGATACGCCGTCGTGAAACGTGCACATCGATGGGCGACGCGCGGCCTGATCGTCATTTGTGACAGGTGGCCGCAGGCGATCTGCAGAGGGTATCTGGACGGGCCAACGATTCCACCGCACCTGTTCTCCATCCCAGGCTTGTCGGCACTCGCCCGGCTCGAGCAAAGACTCTATCAGAAGATGGCAGAATGCCGGCCACACCTTACTCTGCACCTCGTTTCAGATTTTGCGGTCTCCGAGCAGCGAAAGCCCGGTGAGATCAGGAAAGAAGCGTTCGATGCCCGGCTATCCCTGATGGCGGAGCTGCGATCCAAGGACAAGAACATCCCAACCATTGACGCGAGCGCAGGCATAGAGGCGGTCGGTCAGGAACTGTTCAGGCATATCTGGCTGTCTCTGTAGAGACAGAGCTGTCCCTGTAGAGACAGAGCTGGCGGCTCAACCGCCGACATCCACCACCATAGCCAACGCAAACGGGCAGCCCTGCCACATCCCGACCATGCTCGGGAAGGCCGCCGAAAGAATTGTCGAACGCCACCGCTCGATGCGCTCGATCTTCCGGGATGTACCAACCCCGGATGCCCAGAGGTGCAAGCAAATGAAGATCGTCCATGTGCTCACCCGATTGCTTCGGGGAGGTTCCGAAGAGAACACATTGGCCTGCTGTCTCGCTCAGGCGCGCCACGGCCATGAAGTGCTTTTGGTTCACGGCGAGGAGTACGACCCGATTTTGCGGGCGTCCGTTGCCGAAGCCGTTCGGGTCATGACTCTGGAAAAACTCATCAACTCGATTTCACCGTCCCGCGACATTTCTGCATTTGGGCAACTCACGCGCCTTATGCGCGATTGGCGGCCTGACATCGTGCACACACATCAAAGCAAAGCTGGCATCGTCGGCCGCCTTGCCGCGAGGGAAGCCAATATCCCTTGCATCATACATGGCGTGCACATTTTACCGTTTGTGCATGTGGGCAAAGCGCAGAGCCTGATGTACCTGGCTGCCGAACGCCTGGCCGCGAAGGTCACACAGGCTTTCATCGATGTCAGCCAGGCCATGCGCGACATTTGCATCGCCAATCATTTGGGTAGCGCCGCTCAGCACCACGTCGTCCACTCCGGCTTCGATCTGACACGCTTCGCGAACGCGCAATGGCCGCAACAATCGCATCTCCTGCTGGGGACGGCTTTCGGAGAGCCCAAGCCGCCGGTGGTCCTGATGCTGGCTGCACTGGAACCGCGAAAACGCCACGTAGAGTTCATTGAAGCATTTGGGCAGATCGTCGAGCGAATTCCGAACGTGCGACTGCTGCTGGCCGGCGAAGGGCCGGCGCGATCCACTGTTGAATCGGCGATTGAACGATCCCCTTTCGCAAACAACGTTCGCATGATCGGCTACCATAGCGAGCCTGAGCGACTGATCAGTCTGGCGGACGTGTGTGTGCTGACGTCGATGCGAGAAGGACTGCCTCGCGTCATGATGCAGTATCTGGCGGGCGGTCGAGCAAGTGTAGTTTCGCATCTGCCGGGAGTGGAAGAGGTCGTGAAGCATGGCGTAAACGGAATCGTGACGCCGGCGGAAGATGTGGGTGCCGCAGCTGTAGCGGTCGCCGATCTCCTTGAGAACGAGCAGTATCGCGCTCGACTGGCTGAGAGTGCGAAACTCACCGACCTTTCGTCCTGGGGACTGGATGCCATGTGCGATAGCGTCGAGTTGATTTATCAATCCGCTCTTGGGTCAGCCCTTCCAGCCACACGACCGAACGAGGCGCAAATTCGCGATGGCCTCACCAAGCAAACCGTAGGACTGCACGGATTTTGATCCTTTGCTCCTTCGACGGAGCGTGGATTTCCAAGGCTTACTGCTCGAACCCAACGAACACCCTGCTGTCACGGCCGACGAAAGTCGATTGGCCCTGACGGCAGACAAGGCAACGGAGTACGACGATGTGTTTGCGTGCTGACCAGCAATTTCCTTCCAAGCCTCTGCGAGTGAAGGATTGGGGCCGACAGCTTTTTCCCGGATTTGAATTTCCCGGATTTGAACTTGCGGCCGGCCGCATGCTCGCAATGATTGGTGGCCTCGCCATTGCCTTTGTTCTGCTCACTGCTGGCGCATCCCGTGCGGACGGATATGCGTTCGACACCGGTGACATCCTGCGGGTGTCCGTGATTGGCGAGCAATCCTATCCGCTGGATGTGGTGGTCGATGATCGGGGCTCGATATCACTTCCCATGCTGGGCGATATTCAGGCGCGCGGCCTCACCACTGTTGCTCTTTCGCAGGCCATTCAGCGTGCATTACAACAGCAGAAGCTCATTCTCGAGCCTTTCGTGAAGGTGGAGATCAGTCAGTACCGACCGTTCTTTATTTCCGGAACGGTGGCTCATCCCGGATCATATCCATTTCAACCTGGAATAACGGTTCGCCATGCGCTGGCCATAGCCGGTGGCTTCCGGGCTACCGCCGTCGGAAACATGGAGCCGGCCTTGCAAATAGCTGATCTGCGCAGCGCGCGCGCGGGTCTTGCGATCGAAGAATATCGTCTGAAGGTACGGCTCGCCCGGCTCCAGGCGGAAAGCCGGCAGGACAAATCCTTCGTCGCTCCGCCGGATCCGCCAGTCGAGTTTGGCGGACACTTGATAGTCGACATCGTAGCATCCGAACAGGCGCAGTTGGACGCCCGCCTTGCCGCATATCGGGACGACATTTCCTTCCTTGAGGTCTCGTTGGATCGGGCCAGGAAGGAAGCAGACATGGTCGCTGCAGCGCGAACGGAACGGGAAAAGACCGCGAGTATTCAACTCGAGGAACTGCAATCCGCCCGGTCATTGCGGGAAAAAGGCCTGGTAACCAATTCGAATGTCATGACGGCGGAACGAGCACATACCAGCTATCGCGCCGAACTTGCGCAGACCGAATTGCAGCAGGAGCAAGCGCAGCAGGCGATGCTGAACTCAGAGAGTGAGCTGAGAAAAAAGAAGCAGAGTTATGAAATGGATCTGATCTCGCAAGCTCAGGACACGCAGGTCGAGCTGGGAAAGATTCAAAGTCAAATAAGGTACGTTGCCGACAAGCTTCTCTTTATCTTTACCTATGGCGAACAGAGGACGTTCGACGACTTGCAAGGCTCTGTGAAGATTTCGATTTTCAGGCGCGACCAGAAAGTCGCCCACGACATCATCGCCGATGAAAATACCGAAGTCCTCGCTGGCGACGTCATCGAGGTCTCGATTGTAGCCAACAAAGGGTTCTACGCACCGGACACTTCCGGAACAATGGGGGGCCCAAAAGCTGAGGGCCCGGCCCTCCAGCCAGGCATTGTCGGCCAATAGCACGAACATGCCCACTTCCTCGAGCAAGGCTTTGCTTCAGGGCCGCGATCGTCGCTTCGCAACGCGCCTGGGTTCGTTGTGCCTTGAACGGACCGACATAGTCCGGCCTTGGCACCTCAGGGGTTTGACATGATCCTTGGGGCAGCACTGACAGTCGTGGCGAACCGCTTCCGCCGGGCGAATTCCCATGCCAAAACGGAGCAGAGGCGGCTCAATCTCCTGCGTGCAACGGCGCGCCGCAAGACGACGGTGCACAACGCCCCGCGTCACCGCTCCATCATCCGATCGCGCATTCCAGGAGCAATCCTGCTCCTCCTCGCTCTTGCGCTTGCGGGAGCTGCATTCCTGCCGCGCCTCGTTGATCTCGGCAGGAACTGGCTGCCGCGACCGTGGACCGATCTCGTGCGGGACTGGGGCCATCTTTCCGATGTCTTGCTGCCCGGTCCAGACGCTCTTCTGGTTGGGCTGGCGATCGCGGCCCTGGGCTTGCTGCTCATGGCAGTCGCCCGCAAGGCAAGGCGAAGGGGCGGTTTGCCAAGCGCGCTCGCGAACGCCGGCGCCCAACCATCGGCAGAGAGCATCATCCAGCCGGCGCCCGGTTCGGAACTGGCCTATGCGTTGCGTTCCTGCAAGGCAGCATTCGCGGGCGTCGCGGTTTTTAGCGGCGTGAGCAACATCCTCATGCTGACCGGCGCGATGTTCATGTTGCAGGTCTACGATCGCGTACTGCCAAGCCGCAGCGTTCCGACTCTCGTAGCCATGGCGATATTGGCCGGCGTTCTGTTTGTCGGGCAGGCGGTCGTCGATCTCGTGCGCGGCCGCATTATGACCCGGATCGGTGTTGAACTGGACGAAGCTGTCGGAGGACGCGTATTTACAGCCGTGTCCAGGCTGCCCTTGTACATCGGCCACCAGGGCGATGGGCTGCAGCCGCAGCGCGATCTCGACAACGTCCGCATATTTCTGTCGAGCCCGGGGCCCAGCACGCTTTTCGACTTTCCGTGGATGCCCTTTTACCTGGCAATCATATGGAGCCTTCATCCGACGCTCGGGATTACGGCGATTTGCGGTGCAATCGTGTTGGTGGCGCTGACGGCAGCGACCGAGGTCTTTACGCGCAAACCAATGGGCGCCGCGGTTTCGACAGGTGTGATGCGCAACGGCTTTGCCGAGGCCAGTCGCCGCAACGCGGAGGTCCTCGCGGCGATGGGAATGGGCAACCGCCTGCACGACCATTGGCGGGACGCAAGCCGCGAGTATCTCATGCAACAGCAGCATGTCAGCGATATCGTAGGCGGCTTCGGCAGCTTCGCCCGCGCCTTGCGGCTGATGCTCCAGTCGGCAATGCTTGGCATAGGGGCCTGGCTGGTGATCCAGGGCGAGGCTACGTCCGGGATCATCATCGCCGGCTCCATCCTTGCGGGCCGAGCGCTTGCGCCTGTCGATCTTGCCATCGCCCATTGGCGTACCTTCGTGGCCGCACGCCAGAGCTGGAGCAGGCTGAGCCAGGTGCTCGCCCGATTGCCGCAAGACGCCCAGCCGATGGCACTTCCGGTTCCCGGTTCGAACTTGACGGTGGAACGCATGACGATCGGTGCACCGGGCGCGCAACGGATCATCGTGCGAGGTGTGGAATTCAGCCTGGACGCCGGCTCGGTGCTTGGCATCATCGGACCAAGCGGTTCCGGCAAATCCAGCCTGGCTCGTGGGCTGGTCGGCGCATGGCGACCGCTGGCGGGGCGTGTCAAGCTTGATGGCGCCGCGCTCGATCAGTGGTCGTCGGAGCGTCTTGGCCGCCATATAGGCTACCTTCCGCAGGACGTCGAACTGTTCGCGGGAACGGTTGCCGCCAACATCGCCCGCTTCGATCCTGGATCGGACCCGAAGGCAATCGTCGCCGCCGCCCGCGCGGCGGGTGTCCATCAACTGATCATCAGCTTTCCCAATGGCTACGAGACGCAGATCGGAGAGGGCGGAACCGCGTTGTCAGCAGGGCAGCGCCAGCGCGTTGCTTTGGCACGCGCACTCTATCGAAATCCGTTCCTGGTCGTCCTCGACGAGCCCAACTCCAATCTCGACATGGAAGGCGAACGGGCGCTTGCCGAGGCGATCCTCGCAATCAAGGCACGCCGAGGCATCGTGGTGATCGTCGCGCACCGCCCGAACATACTCACCACCGTGGATTTCGTGCTGATGATGAAGGAAGGGCAGATGCACATGTTTGGAACGAAGCAGTCCGTCCTGTCCAAGCTGTTTCCGATGCAGGTCAATACCGAGGGACTGCGACCGGTTTCAACCTCTCCTCAACTGCCGAATTGACGACTTGCGGCACAGGGGAAACGGGCAATGACGGCTCCTGTCTTGAACCGATCGCTTTCCAACCGGCGATCCATTCGCCGCAATCTGCTCGGTGGAATGACTGTCGTCGCACTGCTCCTCGGCGGAATGGGAGTCTGGGCCGGGACAGTGGACATTTCGGGAGCAATTATTTCGCATGGCTGGGTGGTCGTCGAGAACAGCGAAAAGAAAGTGCAACACCCGACGGGCGGCGTGGTCGGCAAGATTTTCGTGAGCGATGGCGACCGTGTCCGGGCCGGGGATGTCTTGGTCCAACTTAGCGACACCATCCCGCGTGCCACCCTGGCTTACGTGACAAAGAATTTGGATGAGCTCTATGCGCGAAAGTCCCGGCTCGAGGCCGAGCGTGACGGCAGCGGGCGGATGACACTTGCTCCGATACTTGCCACGCGAATGAGCGACCCGGAGATTGCCAACACGGTGGCCAGCGAACAACGGCTCTTCGAGCTTCGTCGAACCGAGGTTTTCGGCAACAAGGCACGCTTGCGCGAACGCATCGAGCAACTCGGAAAGCAGATCGAAGGCGATTTGGCTCAGGAATCGGCAAAGAGCAAGGAGATCGAGCTGATCAACGACGAACTCGTCGACATCCGCAGCCTTGTCGAAAAGAAGCTCACACTCAAGTCGAAGCTGACCGAATATGAACGCGAGGCAACACGCATCGAGGGTGAAAGGTCACAGCTTGTGTCAAACATGGCGCAGGCAAAGGGTGCCATCGCCGAAGTCGAGCTCCAGATCCTGCAGCTGGACAAGGAGTTCTCCAGCGAGACTGGCAGCGAACTGCGCGATGTCGACGCCAAGATCGCCGAATTCGAGGAACGAAAAGTAAGCGCCGAGGACCAGCTGTCACGCATCGACATTCGCGCTCCCTCCAGCGGCGTGGTCCATCAATCTTCAGTCCATACCGTCGGCGGCGTAATCAATGCGGGGGAGCCGATCATGTTGATCGTTCCCGACACCGACACTCTCACGGTCGAGGTGAAGGTCGCTCCGCAGGACATCGATCAGATCTCGGTCGGCCAACGCGCACTTCTTCGCTTCACCGCCTTCAACGTCCGCACTACACCCGAAATGGAGGGCACGGTGTCCATGATTGCGGCCGACGTAACGCGCGATCAGCATACCAATGAAGTCTACTACGCAGTCCGCATCACGCCCGATCCGAAGGATTCGAAGAAGCTTGGACCCGTCTCGATCATTCCCGGCATGCCGGTGGAAGCATTCATACGGACTGGTGACCGCAAGGTGCTGTCGTACCTGATGAAGCCTTTGACGGACCAGATGATGCGTGCGTTCAGAGACCAATAGCCGAGCGGCGGAGCTTGTCGTGAGGATCGGCGCTATCTTGGCTAACCTTTGGCGACGGAGACTTGTCATGGCAGCAACAGAGCTGAAACGTCCCATTTTTCTGATCGGCAACTATCGGTCGGGGACCACAATTGCACAAAAATTGATCGGGCTGCATCCCGACATCGTTACCTGGTACGAGCCAAAAACATTGTGGCTATATGCCGATCCGGCGCGGCGTCATGACGAATTCGTCGAAACCGATGCTACCGAAAGGGTCGCTCGTTACATTCGCGGCAGATTCCTCGAATATCAGTCGCGGCACGGCGGCCGACAGATCATGGAAAATACGCCTGCCAATGTCTTGCGCGTGCCGTTTGTCCACGAGATTTTTCCGGAGGCCATATTTCTCTATATTACGAGAAATCCATTTTCATACATAAGCTCAATGGAGCTTAAGTGGCAGCGAGCAAAGTCCCTAAAGGGTATAATACGCCTGCTGAAAATCACTCCCGTCACACAAATTCATTATTATGCAAGAGATATTATAAAACAGGTGATCACAAAAAGGGTGCTCGGAAGGAAATATACATCGATCTATGGTCCGCGTTACAACGGAATAGATCGGGATCTGAAGGATAATGAAAAGTTGACGGTGATCGCGCGTCAGTGGGCGCGCGGCAATCGAAAGGCTCGAGAAGATCTCGCCAAGCTTGGCAACGGCCGCGTTCTGTCGTTTCGTTATGAGGATTTGATACAGGATCCCGAACTGGTCTTGCGCCGCATCTATGAACATTGCGGGCTGAGCTGCACCGACGATATCGTCCGCATGGCCAAGGAGATGATCGACCCCGGCCGACAGCAGAAGTGGCTCCGCCTCGAAAGGAAGGACCTGACGGCGATCATACCGGAGGTCCGGGATGAGATGGAATTCTATCGCTACGAAATTCCCTCGCTTCTTCAATAGGTAAGGCGCACTTCGCGCCGGCGGGCGGCACCGCAGCCGAAGCCCCTTCGTGACCAATGCGGTCGTTTCATTCAGGCGCGGGCGCGTCGCCGGGCGTCACCCAATGTAATCGTGTCCCTCGGCGGATCCGGGATGGACGCAATGGCCCCCTGTTTGGATCGGCCGAAGAGTGGAGACAGGCGTGAGCAACGACAGGCGAGGGCTGGCAAAACAGAGTGTCGTGGGCATGTTGTGGACAGCCTTGTCCATGGGCGCCCTCGCCGTCGCCGAGCTTGCCTCACTTCTCATCCTGGCCCGGCTGCTCTCGCCCAACGAGTTCGGCCTTTACTCCGCAGCGCTGATCGTCATCAAGTTTTCGGCGATCTTCCAGGGACTTGGCATTACCCCCGCGATCGTCCAGCGACCTGTGCTGGAAGAGCGACATCTCCGGGCCGGATTCACCTTGTCATGCCTCCTCGGCCTCGTTGTGTCCGCGTTGGTCTGGGCGATGGCACCGGCAATTGCCGGCTTGCTTCGGCTTGCCGATCTGGCTCCGGTCGTTCGTGCCATCTGCTTCGTGTTCCTTTTCCAAGGCGCTTCCATGGTGGCATTGGCCGCGGCCCAGCGCGCGCTGCGGTTCCGCTGGCTGGCGCTCGTCGATGCCTGTGCCTTCGCCACGGGCTACGTCGTTGCCGGTCCGGTACTGGCTTGGCTCGGCTTCGGTATCTGGGCCCTTGTCGGCGCACTCCTGATCCAGCAATTCATCCGCATGGTCGTGCTGCTCGCTGGCCAGCCGCATCCGATGCGGCCCTTGCTGGAACGAAGCGCCATCTTCGAACTGCTGTATTTCGGAAGCGGTTTCACCATTGCCCGGGTATGCAACTACCTCGCAACCCAGGCAGACAGGCTCGTCGTGGGGCGCTGGCTCGGCGCAGACGCGCTTGGCCTGTATGGCCTGTCGTCACAGCTGATGACGACGCCTGCCGTCATTGTCGGTCAGGTTCTCGATCGGGTGCTGTTCCCGACCATGGCGCTGGTCCAGGAGCAGCCCGCGCGGCTTGCCCGCGCCTATCGCAGCGCGGTCGCGGGATGCGCCCTGATCGTCCTACCGGCCAGTATGGTCGTAGCGATCGTCGCGCCGGAGTTGGTTAAGGTCACTCTCGGGCGGGGATGGGAGGGGGTTGTCGCCCCACTCCAGATCCTGGCGTTCAGCATGTTGTTCCGCACGAGCTACAAGCTGAGCGATTCCGTCTCGCGTGCAACGGGGACGGTCTACGCACGCGCGTGGCGCCAGGCCGTGTTCACCATCGGCGTCTTGGTGGGGTCCTTGATGGGGCAATTCTGGGGAATAGAAGGCGTGGCATTCGGCGTCGGCGCGGCATTCGGGATCAACTTCTTCCTCATGGCACAGTTGAGCCTCCGCGTGACCGGGATGACCTGGGGCGACTTCTTGATGGCGCACCTGCCTGGGGTGGCGCTCGCAGGCGTTGTCGGAACGGGCGTCTGGGCACTCGTGGAATGGCTGCGCGAGTTCCATCTATCCGCTCTTCCCCTGCTCATCGATACGGCATTGCTGGCATCTGCCGGGGGCTTGCTCCTGTGCTGGATCCTGCCGTCGCTGTTCCTTGGGCGGGACGGGCTATCACTGCTGCGTCTGCTTGCCGCCGTGGTGCCCGCCTGGCCCAGGATGAGGAAGGCAACTGACTGATCAAAGTAGACTTCAGCGCTCGACCGCCCGGCCATGCATCGCGGGCGACGGCTTTCGTGTCAACGTTACCCATCGCCATGCTCGATCTGGGGTCGGAACCGCCCCTGGTCGGACACGTCGAGATTGCGATTTTAGTCGAGAGATATGGAGAGGAAATTCGACATGGCAAAACTGGCTGGGCTTCCCTGGACTGACACGAAACTCTTGCTGACGGACTCCGGCATTGACTCCGGCATCAAAGGCGACTGGCTGAACATCGACAATTTGACGCTGCCAATCGGAAGCGTGAGCGGCAACGAGAAGACTGGCGATATCTCCGATCTGAGCGACGAACCTGCTGCGGAAACCGGCAAGGGGAGTCACAGTCACGGACTGGATCGCGCCGCGAACAGCCTCGATCTCATTTCCGCGGATGGGATCACTCCGACATCGGGGAGCGATGGCGGATTGAACCTCAGCGGACTGGCCGAGGCGGCAGCCGGAGTTGGCATTCATCTGGACAGCAGCTTTCTCGATTTGTGGCAGGACGCGACAACGGGCCATGCCGACAGCCAAGTCACCTATGCCGCCACCACCCCTGAGGCAGTTGCTGACCTCGGCACGGTCTCGACGGGCGCCGCGGCCACCTCCAGCAGTCTCCTCGCCACCGCCTCAAATGCAATCGACCCGATCTTCGAGACAAGGGTGGCGACCGCCGGCGACGATGTCGAGGAGAAGGGTTCGGGTTCGATCTCGACCAACATAAACGACCTGGAGCTGGGCTATGACAGCAGCACCCGACAGACGGTAGGCATCCGCTTCACCGCGATCGACATCCCGCAAGGCGCCATCATCACCGGCGCCTATATCCAGTTCCAGGCCAATGAGGTGAAGACCGGCGTGACCTCGCTGCTGATCAAGGGCGAAGATACCGACGACGCGAGCGCCTTCACCAGCGTCAGCTTCGACGTGTCCTCACGCGCGACGACGGACGCGTCCGCAGCCTGGACACCGGACCCGTGGAACACGGTAGGCGAGCAAGGGCTGACCGAGCGCTCGCCGGACCTGTCGGCGATCGTGCAGGAGATCATCAATCGCTCGGGCTGGGCTGCGCTCAACGACATGGCATTTTTGGTCACCGGCACCGGCACGCGCACAGCCGATTCCTACGAATACTCGCCGACCAGCGCTCCGCTGCTGCACATAGAATATCTGCTGCCAGGATCCGGAAGTCCGGTGGCCTTCAACAGCCCGGCTGACGCCAACGCCGCCGCCAACCAGATCGCCGAGCTTGCCGCGACTGGCGCACCCACCGGGATCACCGCCTCGGCCACGGATCCCGATGCCGGCTCGACCATCACCTACAGCATCAATGACTCGCGCTTCGCCATCAATGCCAGCAGCGGCGTCATCACGCGCTCTGCCAACGGCACGCTCGACTTCGAGACCCAGCCGTCGATCAATCTGACAGTGACGGCAAAGTCTTCCGACGGCACCACCGCCAACCAGGCCTTCACCCTCGCCGTCCTCAACAGCGCTGAGCCGGTCGCCTTCAACACCCCGCCGGATACCGACACCGCCGCCAACCAGATTGCCCAGAACGCCGCCGCCGGCACGGCGGTCGGGATCACCGCCTCGGCCACGGATCCCGATGCCGGCTCGACGGTCGCCTACAGCATCAACGACACGCGCTTCGCCATCAATGCCAGCACCGGTATCATCACACGCTCGAGCACCGGCACGCTTAACGCCCAGTTAGAGCCGTCGGTCAACCTCACCGTCACGGCCTCCTCGGCCGACGGCAGTACCGATACCCACGCCTTCGCCGTCAGCATCACCGGTGCTAATCAGCTGCCGACATCAGTGACCTTGGCGCATACCATCCTGACGTCGCTGTGGTCGCCACCGAGCCCCGATCCCACGGATCTCGTCTATATTTCTCATCTCGACACGCTGCTGGTTGCCGATAGTGAAGTTGACGAAATGTCCATCTTTACCGGCAAGAATCTCTACCAAATGAATCTGAGCGGCACCCTGGCGGGCACGCTCACGACGATCAATTTTTCCGATGAGCCGTCGGGGATCGCCTACAATCCCACCAACCACCATCTCTTCTTCACGGACGACACTGGCACCAAGAGCGTGTACGAACTCAACCCCGGACGGGACGGACTTTACAACACGTCGGACGACCTTGTGACCTCATTCAAGACGGCCGCATTCGGCAGCACAGACCCGGAGGGGATTGCCTATGATACAAAACGTGGGGTCCTATATGTCGCCGACGGCACAACCCAGACGATTTACACCATCGCTGCGGGTCCGAATGGCAAATTCGATGGTGTCGCGAGCACGGGCGGCGACGACGTGGTCACGAGTTTTTCTGCGCGTGCGCTGGGGACCCCTGGCGACGAAAGTATTGCGTACGATCCAGTCCACGACCTCCTTTATATCATTACGTCGAAAAACTCGGTGGCAATGGTAACGCCTACCGGGCAGTTATTGGGCACGCTCGATATCTCCGCGGCCCATGCCCACAAACCGTCGGGAATGGCGCTGGCGCCAAGCAGCGACGATCCAAGCCATAGTATGAGCCTGTACATCACTGATCGCGGCGTGGACAATGACTCCCATCCGACCGAGAACGACGGCAAGATCTATGAATTCCATATAAATGATTGGCTGCTCGCCTGATCCTGCACGGCGCGTGTTTCAGACCACCGGAACTCGTCATGCCCGGCTGAAACCGGAGCCAGAGCGAGGCTTTCTTTTCGTTTGAAAGCCGGCTCACTGATTTGAAATTCGGACCCGTGAGCCGGTAGCCGCCGGCAAAGAAAAGCCCGGCCCCCCGTTGGGGCCCCAAAAAGGGCCCCCGGGGGGCGGGGGGGTGAATTAAACGGGAGGGTGTGACCACACGGGGGTGGAGGGCCGGCGATGGAGGGGGGAGGTG